>JANYBU010000322.1 GCA_025360665.1 Nitrospira sp. | reverse complement strand
CGCACGCCGTCCGCTGCAGAAGGGCGAACATCTGGCCGATCGCATCACCGCGCAACTCGCCGAAATGGCGCGCCGCCCCGCACTGGTCCGCTCGTTTTTCAGACATCCAAGTGTTGCCTATATTGCTGCCTGCTGAGTAAGGGCAAAAATGGTGGTGATTGCTGGTTACTGGAAGCAGCAAGGGGGAGGCCGAGCCATACACCTGTGCACACTCGAGTTTTCTTCAGCTGCATAGAAAGAAGTGCCATCTCCAATCCTGCGCGAGATGGCAATCAGCTTGACTGTAGAGGGAAGGCTTTTATAGTACGGTGATGGAAGGCGTGGATAGCTCAACCTTCACCGCGCCACTAGCTGCCATCATGCGGGCTGGTAGACGTAGTAAGGAATACAATATTAAATGAGCCGTCAGCTTACCTGTCCGCAATGTCAGAAGGACGGCGTCCTTCGCGGCCGTCCTCAGTCTCCACGTGAACATGTGGCCGCGCTCGTGTTCGTCTCGCCGTTCCATTGCCCTTCCTGTAGCCATCGTTTTCTCGCGTCGCGGCTGAGGGTCAACCATCCTCAATATCCGATCGATCGCCGCGAACATCTCCGGATTCCCGTGCGACTCTATCTCTCGTTCTCCGGGGGCAAGGTCCGCGGTGAGGGAACGGTGCTCGATCTCTCGATGGGCGGCTGTATCATCAAGAGCGAGACCAGGGTCCATACGGACGACATCTTCTATCTGCAATTGTCGCTTGGTGAAGGCGAGCTCCCTCTTGAAGTGGCCGCGATGGTCCGTTCTGTGAGCGCTCGCGGCATCGCCTTCAAGTTCCTTCGAGCCGGCCAAGAGAGCAAGCGCCTGCTTGCCTTTGTCCAGGCCCAGACGCCGGATCAGCCGGACAAATCCTCTGGTAAAGTCGGTGTCGCCGCCTGAACAGGCCGGTGAATCTCTTGCCCCCCACCATCGTCAACAAAAAATAGGGTTCGACGCGATTAGGTCGGAGCTTCCCAGGAAGATTGAAGCGGATGGTTGTTGATCAGTTCCTCGTGCGCGGCGAGGTCGTAGGGTTCAATAGTGAGGTCCTTCTCATGTAGCGGCTCGGGGCAAGCAGGGGAACAGAGGTAGGCGCGATAGGATTCAGCCTTCTCCTTCGTGTCAAACCGGCAGAGCCCATATTCCGGCATCCCGGATGAGGGATGCCAAAACGCCAACTCAATTGCGCTCCCTTGGTAGATGCCAAGGGTGCGGTGCTTGATCTGAAACCCGCCGGGCAAATGTGAAGAGATTTCAAGCGACATCGGACGGCCTTGCCTCCATATCATAATGGTGGTCCTCATGATAGCATGAGCGCCACTCTGCGCTATAGACCGGCGCGGGCGAGAAGGAGGATAGCCATGGGCAGTCGCATTTCGGTATTCACCACCATCGCCATCACGGTTCTGTTCGTAGGGCTCCCAGGGTGCGGCTACAACAATCTCCAGGGATTAGACGAAGACACCAAAGCCGCCTGGAGCGAAGTGGTCAATCAGTACCAGCGGCGGGCCGATCTGATCCCGAACTTGGTCGCCACCGTCAAAGGCTACGCCGCTCATGAGAAGGATACGCTCGAAGGGGTGGTGCAGGCGCGTGCGCAGGCGACCGGGATTCAAGTGACGCCTGAAACGTTAAAAGATCCGGCCGCCTTCGAACAATTCCAAAAGGCGCAGGCTGGTCTCACGTCTGCGTTAGGCCGCCTCATCGCCATCGCAGAAAATTATCCTAATCTGAAAGCTGACCAGAACTTCCGCGATCTCCAGAGCCAACTCGAAGGGACAGAGAATCGCATTGCCGTCGCGCGCAAGCGCTATATCGAGAAAGTGGCGGAGTACAACAAAGGTGTCCGCTATTTCCCCACAAACCTGACGGCCAAGTTCCTCCTCCATATGGAAGAGAAGCCGAACTTTACCGTGGCGGATGAAAAAGCTGTGGCCAAGCCTCCAGAGGTGAAGTTCAACTGAGCGAAGGTCCAGGTTGAGGCTGAAGTTGAGCCAGAGAAGCTGGAAGGCAATGTTCTTCCTCGTCTTATCCTCAGCCTTAACCTTGGCCTCTGTTGTCTTTGCGCTCGACGTGCCGCCCCTCACAGGCCGCGTCGTGGATCTTGCGCACGTGCTGCCAGCCGATGTCGCAGCCTCACTCACCCGCGATCTCGAAGCCCACGAGACGAAAACCAGTAATCAAGTTGCCGTCCTGATCCTGCCGTCACTCGAAGGCGAACCGCTTGAATCGTTTTCTCATCGCGTCGGTACCACCTGGAAGCTCGGCCAGAAGGGGACTGAGAATGGCGTGCTGTTGCTCATCGCCCTGCGCGAGCGAAAAGTCCGTATCGAAGTGGGCTATGGCCTCGAAGGCACATTGACAGACCTTCGTTCCGGCCACATCATTCGCCAGGAGATTGTGCCACAGTTTCGAGGCGGAGATCTGCCGGGCGGCATCACCGCCGGGGTCCAGGCCATCCTCGGTACCATTGAAGGCACCTACAAGGCTGAAGAGGTGCTGTCAGGTCCCGCTCGTGCCGGCCAGGAGCCCACCGCGTTTCTGTATGTGATCATTGGGATCGTCGTCGGGACTTTGGCCGGCATCGTGTTGAGCCATGGACTTCAAGGTACCCGTGCGTTGCTCGGGAGCCTGCTCGCCTTCCTCGTCGCGCAGTTCGCGAGTGTGGGGTTGGGTCTCGCAGCAGCCGGGGTGACGGCCTTCTTGCTGTGGCTCATCCTGCAAGCGAATCGCGGCCGAGGCCAGGGTGGAGGGTGGGGAGAAGGTTTTACGACAGGACCGGTCGGCGGATTCGGCGGTTCATTTGGTGGCGGTGGGGGCGGATTCAGCGGCGGGGGCGGTGACTTTGGCGGAGGCGGTGCCTCAGGAGGTTGGTAGATGAGACCCTTCACCGACGCGGAACGTGAACGGATCAGCCAAGCGGTTCAACAAGCCGAGCGGGTCACGAAGGGCGAGATTGTGCCGATGATCGTCCCTGCCTCGGCGCTGTACCGCGAAGCCGGCTATCGAACGGGGCTCATACTCGCCCTGCTCGTGCTGGCCCTCCTCCTGACGATAGAGATCTACTGGCTGCCGTGGGGGTGGCACGCCGGCAACGCCGGCTGGCTGTTGTTGGCGGTTGTCGCGGCGTATGGACTCGGGCAATGGCTTGGCAGGGTTCCGAGGGTCATCCGCCTCGTCACGTCACGCGAGCGTATGGCGCATAAAGTGACCCTGCGCGCAGAGCAGGCATTCTACAAGCACGGGTTGCACAACACGAAAGGCCGTACGGGCATCCTGATCCTCGTCTCGTTACTGGAGCGACGCGTGCACGTATTGGCAGACAAAGGCCTCAACGATCGCGTCCCCGCCGGCACATGGGACGGACTGGTCAACGGCATCCTCGACGGCATTCGAACCGGACAAGCGACCGACGCCATCTGCGACGCCATCGCCCGCTGCGGTGCGCTCCTCGCAGAAGTCGCCCCCGTCGGCTCCGGCGACAACCCCGACGAACTACCGGACGAATTGATTCAGGAGCCATAATCGTCGGCTTGATAGACTGCCCGGCGTCGTTCCGCTAGAATCCCGATTCATGTCCGATCCTACTGTGGTGTCCCCAGCTCCAACGAATGTGCAGGATGAGACTCGCTCGGTGGTCAAAGCGGCCGGCTTGATCGGCGTAGCCACCTTCTCTAGCCGCATCCTCGGGTTCATCCGCGACATGGTGTTGGCGAGGATGTTCGGCGCGACGCCTGCGGCAGATGCTTTCTTTGTGGCCTATCGTGTCCCCAACTTGCTTCGTGAGTTATTTGCGGAAGGGTCGATGTCTTCGGCCTTCATTCCGGTCTTCACAGAATATCAGACGCTCAAGTCGAAACGAGACGCCTGGGAACTGGCGAGCGCCGTCTTCACGACGCTGCTCACGCTCGTGACAGGCATCACGATCCTGGGTATTGTCGCCGCGTCTGGAATCGTCTGGCTCCTGGCGCCAGGGTTCCATGACGATCCAGCGAAGCTGGGCATGACGACGCTGCTCACGCAGATCATGTTCCCGTATCTGGTCTTTATCAGCCTGGCCGCGCTGGCGATGGGCATCCTGAATTCCATGCGCGCCTTCGCAGCGCCGGCGTTCTCGCCGGTGTTCTTTAATATCTTTATCATCGGCTGCGCGCTCTTTTTGTCGCCAACTATGACGGAGCCGATCCTCGGCGTGGCCATCGGGGTCGTGGCGGGAGGCGCGGCGCAGTTCGCCATGCAGTTGCCCGGCTTGAGTCTGCGAGGCATGTTGTTCGGATTCCGGTTCAAGCTAGGCCATCCAGGCGTGCGGCGGATCGGTGCGCTGATGGTACCATCGCTCCTCGGTCTATCCGTGACGCAGATCAACATTACCGTGAGCACGATCCTCGCCTCCTTCTTTGCGGGTGGGCCGACCTATCTCTTCTACGGTATGCGGTTGATTCAGTTTCCGCTCGGGATTTTTGGTGTAGCGTTGGCCACGGCCATCTTACCGACACTCTCGGCGCAGGCCGCGCGCGGGGCACTGGATGAATTGCGGACGACGTTGGGGTTCGGCCTTCGCATGATCCTCTTTATCATCCTACCGGCGATGCTGGGTCTGATCCTCTTGCGTCAGCCGATCGTCCATCTGTTCTTCGAGCACGGGACCTTTACGGCGAACGATACGGCCGAGACCGCACTGGCGGTGCTCTGTTATTCCGTCGGCCTCTGGGCCTTCGGAGGCGTCCGCATCATTGTCGCGGCCTTCTATTCGCTGCAAGACACGCGAACGCCCGCCATCTCCGCGGCAATCGCCGTCGCGGCTAACCTCGTTTTCTCGCTCCTGCTGATGTCGTCTCTTGGCGTGGCCGGCCTGGCCTTAGCCACAGGCCTGGCGGCGATGGTCAATGGAGGGATCTTGGTCGTGGTGCTTCATCGTCGTCTGGGCGGCATCGAATGGGGCTCGGTGGGACGATCGTCGCTACGTGTGCTGATCGCATCCGTGCCGTTGGTTGTGGTCTGTGTGTGGGTGGCAGCGGCGCAGGTTTGGACGCATCCCGGTGAATGGATCGAGAAGTCGATCATGCTTTTTATGGCTATTGGATTGAGCGTGAGCGGTTATCTGGGCGTCCACGCCTTGCTGCGGTCAGAAGAACTTGATCTGGTATGGGGAATGGTGCGGAAGAAACTGGGCCGAGTCACAGGCCGCTGAGGTCACGGATGCGCCGGGCGATCATCTTCAAATCGCGATGGGGCTGGATCGGTGTTTCCGAAACAGCGAATGGAATCGATGCGGTGGTGCTGCCACAGGCGTCGCGCCAGGCCGTGTTGTCCGAGCTGCCGGCGGCCTCTGCGGAGCTGCTGGATGGGCAGGCCTCTCCACGATTGCGAGAGGCGCAGGCCCAATTGACCGACTATCTGGACGGAACACGTCACTCCTTCGATCTGTCGCTCGACCTCTCAGGAGGGACGAGTTTCCAGCAAAAGGTCTGGCGAACCCTTCTGCGCGTTTCCTATGGCCGGCTTCGATCCTATCAATGGGTGGCTGTTCGTGTTGGGGGCAGCCAATATGCCCGTGCCGTCGGCAATGCGGTGGGGGCAAATCCGATGCCGATCGTGATTCCGTGCCATCGAGTTGTGGCGCAGGATGCGTCGCTCGGCGGATTCTCTTGTGGCTTGCCCATGAAACGAAAGCTGCTCGCTCTCGAGGGCACTCTGGGGCAGCTCCGCCCAGAACGGTGATAGCCCATGAAGGCCGTGATTCAGCGGGCGACCAGAGCATCGGTTGAGGTCAATGGTCAAGTGGTGGGCCGGATCAATGCCGGCTTGCTGGTTTTGCTGGGCGTGGCGAAGGGTGATGGAGAATCAGATGGGCGGTATCTTGTCGAAAAGATTCGCACGCTCCGGATCTTTTCCGATGAACAGGGGAAGATGAATCGTTCGCTGGCAGACATCGGGGGGTCGGTCTTGCTGGTCTCTCAGTTCACGCTCCTCGGACGGACGGCTAATGGCCGTCGCCCGAGCTTTGATGAGGCGGCGCCACCGGATGAAGCCAAGCGTCTCTATGAAGCAGTGGCAACCGAATTGCGGGCGCAAGGGATTCCGGTTGAAACCGGCGTCTTTGCCGCGCACATGCAGGTCGAGTTGTTGAACGACGGACCGGTGACCTTTGTGCTCGACAGCCGCGCTGCGTGCTAGCAGGTTGTTGAAAATAACCCGCCAGCACGGAGAAGGCTGAGGTTCACGCTAAGGTTGAGGCTAAGATAAAGAACATCAGGTCTTCGCTCAACCTTGACCTCGACCTCAGCCCATCTCTCGTACTGCGGCCTTGCTGGATGTCCTTTTTGATAAGCCTGCGGGTTCTGCTAGTTCCATCCCATGCTCAAGTCCGCCTCGTGAAGACCGATAGGGGGATCATGGGGGCCGACATCGGTACTTCGACCAACATCTGCTATAATGAGTTCAGTCGTTTTCGGGATGTGTGAGAGGTGGATATGAGAACGGAAGTTCCGCCACGACATCCGCTCCGTCAGCTGTTCGGCACCCTGACCGAGAAAAGTTTCACGGAGCATCTCGGGTGGCCCGACCTCAACGTCACCGGCTACGTCTCCAACCTGCTCGTCGAATTTACCCATACCGACCAACTGTATAAAGTCAGAAATCAGCAAGACCAACCGGTCGATACGGTGCTGGACCTCTTATTTGAATCGGAAGTATTGCTTGAAGCGCAATCGATGGATCGTGAACGGGACGTGCATCGGCACATCGGCGATTTCACGCTCTTCATGGCGGGACTGTTTCCGGAATATCTGCGACGCCTCAAGACGGCCGGATTGATCTACCACAAAGATTTCCTCGTGGACTATATGAAGACAGGAAAGCGCTCCTACGGGATTGTCGCGCAAATGGCTGACGGTCCGTCACAGGAGGAACCTCCTCTGTTCCGAAAACTCTCCGACAACTTCGAGCTCTGCGTCGCCGGGCTGGGGTTCGTGCGGTCCGATCTGGACCGCATGAAAGATCCGGCATACCGGCAGGCTCGAAATCTTCTTCTCAATTGACCAGCTCCCGTCCCATCATTCTTGCCCACGGAGGCGCCGGTTCCCGACGTTTGACGCCGGCGCAGGCCACTTGTCTGGCCGATGCGCTCGTCATCGGCTATGCCATTCTTGACCAGGGAGGTCCTGCGGTGATCGCCGTCGAATGTACGATTGGTCTCCTGGAGCAATCGGGGCTGTTCAATGCGGGACGAGGAGCGAATCGCCAGCTGGACGAGGTGCAGCGGATGGATGCCGCGATCATGGAAGGGGCCCACCTCAAAGCCGGAGCCGTTGCCTCGATCGAAGGGATCCTGCATCCGATTACGGCCGCCCGCCTGGTCATGGAAGACACGAATCATGTCTTGCTCGTGGGACCTCCGGCCACGCGGTTCGCACAGCACGGACAACTTGAGCAGCTACCGAGGGCGCGATCGTCTCGCCGGAGTTCCGGTCGGTCTCCCCGTGCTTCAACGGATGCAGCGCAGACGATTCGTCTCTATCGAGCGATGCTGAAATCTAAGCGGACACAGAAGGACCAGTACGGGACCGTCGGTGCCGTTGCCTTGGATCGGTCTGGGACGGTGGCGGCAGGGGCATCGACAGGGGGCATCGATTCGATGTTGCCGGGGCGGGTTGGCGACAGCCCGCTCATCGGCTGTGGAGTCTATGCGGACAATCAGAGTGGCGCCGTGTCGATGACGGGCATGGGCGAAGGCATCATCCGCCTTGTGATCGCCAAGAGTATCTGCGATCATCTGGCTATGGGGAAGAGCCCTGCGGTTGCCGCTCGACAGGTGTTGCGTATGCTCGTGTCTCGAATCCGTGGGTCGGCTGGGGCCTTGGTCCTCTCGCCAGACGGGCGATTTGCCATCAGGCATGTGACACCCCATATGGCTGCCGGGTGGTGGAACGGGACTGGCCAGCCGACCGTTCGAGGACAATTTCCATGAAAGACGCGCTCTTTCACCTGGCTTTTCCCACGCACGATGTGGCGGCGGCGAAACGTTTCTATGTCGATGGACTTGGTTGTATCTTGGGTCGGGAGTCGAGCCACGCCGTCACGTTCGGACTCGCGGGGCATCAACTCGTGGCGCATCTGACGACGGAACCACTGCCACCGCAACAAGGCATTTATCCCCACCATTTCGGTCTGATATTCTTGTCGAAAGACTCGTGGCAACAGTTCTTGGAGCAGGCCCAGGCGAAAAGGTTGTCCTTCTATCAACAGCCCCGCGTCCGGTTCCCCGGCACCAGCATCGAGCACCACACGTTCTTTCTCGAAGATCCCTCCGGGAACCTCCTCGAGTTCAAACACTATCTCCATGAGTCGGCGATCTTCGGCGAGCGAGAGTGTCGTGAGGTCGGCGACTCCTCTGAGCATCCCGCAGGGTCGTAGTCTCTAGCAGAATGCTGAAAAATTCCGTCAGCGTTATTGGAAGGTTAAGGCTGAGGTCAAGGCCGAGATGGAGAAAGTCACGTCTTCGCTCAACCTTGGCCTCGACCTCAGTCTAGACTCCGGTGTTGTTACGGCACCGGATGAGGGGATTCCCGATTGATCCGGTTGAGAATACGTCCGTGGCGACGAGCCAGGGCGGTTGTTTTTCGCATTGGATCGTATCGACGTGGCGACGGCAAGATGGCTGCCAGCCACGCGGCCTCGTCGGCCGTCAGGTCGCGCGAGGACTTCTTGAAGTGATGACGGGCCGCTGCCTCAGCGCCATAGACGCCCTGCCCCCACTCGGCGACGTTGAGATACAGCTCGAGAATGCGCTCCTTTGTGAGATGATGTTCGAGGGAGCGCGTAATCAGAGTTTCCCGCGCCTTTCGAAGCAGGGACCGCTCGGATGACAGGTAGAGATTTTTGGCCAGCTGCTGAGTAATGGTGCTCCCCCCACGCTTGAGTTCGCCCGCTTCGAGGTTATACAGAGCCGCGTCCTTGATCCCTTCCCAGTCGAATCCTTCGTGGGTGAGGAACGACGCATCCTCCGCCGCAACGACCGCCTGGCGGAGGTAGGGGGAGATACGTGAGAGCGGCACCCACATCCAATGGCGTCCGATGGTGTGGCCTTGTACCTCAGCCTGAGTCTGTCGCGCTTCCATCAGGGCGGTCACGGTTGGATTGGTCGTGCGTAGGACCGAGACGTCGGGCATCATGAGCAACCACAGCAACAGGACCGCCCCAACCGGGAGGCAAAGGGCGATGAGCAGGAACGCCTTCACACGGGATCGGGATTGTGCGGTTGACTTCCGCATTAGAGGCTGCGTATCACAGAGGCGATGAGTTTCTGTGTCAATAACATGGTGTCTGATAGGTGGATGGGTGCGGCATGAGAATCCTCACGGCAGAGTTTATCAGAAGTTGTGCAGGGCCAGAACAGTTTCTGAAAGGTACGCTCCCGGAAGTCGCTTTCATCGGGCGATCGAACGTCGGGAAGTCTTCTCTCATCAACTCCCTCTTGCAGCGCAAGGGCCTGGCCAAGGTGAGCCGCACGCCGGGAAAGACCCGATTAGTCAACCTCTTTCGGATCACCAGCGACGATCCTGGGTTGGCGCGATTCGTAGTGGTGGACTTGCCTGGGTATGGATACGCGAAGGTGTCGAAAGCGTTGCGGGCTCAGTGGGCGCCATTGATCGAGCAGTATCTCGACGGCAGTGAACAGTTGCGTGCGGTGGTGGTGTTGGTGGAAAGCCGGGTGCTGAGCGAACAAGACAGCCAGACGATCGCCTGGCTTGTGTCCGCGGGACGACCGCCCATCGTGGTGGCGACGAAAGTGGACAAGTTAAAAATGAGCGAGCGCGTCGGTGCGCTTCGTCGGCTGCAGGGAGGGCTGGGATTGGTCGAGGGCGACGAAATTATTCCTTACTCTTCGGTGACGGGCGAGGGCCGGGACCGATTGTGGGCGGTCCTGAAAGAACGGATTCGAACTTGATCTCGATGTAGGCCTTGTTCTTGAGGTCTGCCAGCCACGCTTGGAAGACATCTTCGCTTTTCTGTCGAAAGACGAGTCCCTGGATTTCAATGCGGACTTCCTCATACGGGCGGAACTGTTTGGGCTTCTTGTCCTCCAGGCGCATGATGTGAAAGCCTTCCGGGGTCTCGATCATATCCGAGATGCCGCCGGGCACCAGGTTTGCTATGGCGCGCTCAATGCCAGGCAAGAGCTCTCCCTGCCGCACCAAGCCCAGGCGCCCTCCGTGTGAAGCGTTTGGGCCGTCGGAAAAGCGTAGCGCCAAATCCTCGAAGGACTCCCCCTGCTTGAGCCGCGCCATCACCTCACGAACTTTCTCCCTCGCGTCGGCCGTATCGTCCGGTGAGCGGGGCCGAATGAGAATCTGGCTGAGCGTGTATTCCTCCGGGAGTGCAAACCGATCGCGGTGTTCCTGGAAGTACCGTTTCATGTCGGAGTCTGCGACCATCACCCCACTCCGCACATCGCGGTCGACGATCCTGAGCAGCGTCAGCTGTTCCCGGACGTTTTTCAGGCTTGCCGGGTTCGTCTCGTCGATCGTTTCCCCCTGTTGCTTCATCTGCTGAACCGCTTGCCGGACCTCCTGATCGGTGACCGCGACGCCTCGCGCCTTGGCTTCCTGGAGTTGCAACTTGCGCTCAATCATCGAGGTCAGCGCCATGTATTCCGCCGTCTTCAGCCGGCGCGCGAGGACATCGCCGCGATACTCTTTCTGAATCCGTTCCCGCTCCGGGGCGAGTTCCCGTTTCATCTCGGATAGCATAATAAGGTCCGAGTTGACGATCGCGATGATCCCATCTTCCATCTGAGCAGCTGAAAGAAGGGACGCCTGTGCGATCAGTCCGAGCGCGAAGAAGACCGTATGTCTCAGCCAGTCTGGTGCCATCGTGATAAACGGACGGATCGTGATCAAGGATATGGGACTCGCCACGCGCCGATAGGATCGGCCGGTCGGCGAGGTTTCGAGGGATTGTACACGAATTGTGGAGGACTTGAGGAGTCTGAGTGAGGGTAATCTCGATCCGTGGCGATTCAGCGTGTGCCGACGTCGTCGGCAACATAGTGGGAGGCGTCGGCGAGGCGGATGATCGCCTTTGCGCGGATGTCGGCGATTACGCCGTCAAAACGTTTTCGGCGCTTCTCGTTAAGCAGTTCTTGTCGAAGGCGCTCCCGAACGGCTAAGTCCGCCTGAATAATTTCCTTGTCGAGCGCGGTAATCATAACGAGGTAATAGCCGGTGTCCGTCTTGATCGGCGCACTGATCATTCCGGGCTTGAGGGTATGAAGGACTGCATCGACTTCGGGGATGACCAAGTCCTTGCGATAGGGACCGAGATCGCCCCCTTTCGCTTTCGTCTTGCCGTCGATGGAATAGCGCTGTGCAAACTTGGCGAAGTCCCCTCCTTGGTTGACCTGGTGTTCGAGATCTTTCGCGGCCGAAAGATTGGGCAGCAGCATCTGCGACACTTGCACTTTGAATGGCGTCAGGAGTTCGTGGGCATGCTTCTCGTAGAAGTCGTCCAATTCCTCCTTCGAGAGTTCGATCTTGGCTTTGACTCGATCCTTGAGGAGCTCGTCGAGGATCAGTTGTTCCCGGTAGCGTTGCGCTCGATCGCGAATGGCATCGTTCTGGTCGAGCCCCTGCTTGCGTGCTTCCTGCATGAGCAGTTCGCGGGTGATGAGTTCGTCGAGGAAGCGGCGCTTCCCCCCTTCTTTCTCGTACCGCGCCCTGGTGGCCTCGGCCAGTTCTCCCCAGCGGATTTCGAATTCGGTCTGCGTGATCTGTCGGCCGTTGACGAGGGCCAGCACGCCTTCCTCGGGCGGTGGCGCACAGCTGGTGAGCAGCAGGAGGCTGCCACCGATGGCGCAGGCGAGCAGGGAGACGAGTCGGACAGCGACGACGTTCATGGATCCGTTCGGTAATCGAGTCATAGGCGTATGAGACCTTGTCAGCGAGATAATTGCGGGGACCTCGTGGTGTTGGTATCACAGACTCCCAGGGTTTGCAAGGTTGCGGTGAGTTCTCGAAAGATGGAAGGCCAGTCCTGATGCGGCATTTGGAGCTCGAACGAGAGTGGAGACAGGAAGCAAATCCGTTTCTTGTACCGGTCCATCATTCGGTGCATCGCCTGACTTGCGACTCGGCTCTTGGCGTTGAGCGTGACGACGACGGAGTGGGTCTTGAGCTCGATCGAGCTCAGGAGTAG
>JANYBU010000312.1 GCA_025360665.1 Nitrospira sp. | reverse complement strand
CCTGGGAATCGGCATTGGATCGGGTCGCGCAGGAGTTCACGCGCATCAAGGATGCGCACGGTCCGGATGCCCTTGCGACCATTTCATCCAGCCGGGGCACGAACGAAGAGAATTATCTGTTTGCGAAGTTCATGCGCTGTGTGATCGGTACGAACCACATCGACAACTGTGCCCGCGTCTGCCACAGCGCGACTGTCACCGGCATGATGGAAACGCTCGGTACCTCGGCGGCGACCAATTCCATTCAGGATCTCGATTTGGCTCATCTGATTATGGTGGTGGGGGCGAATCCGACGGAGTCCCATCCCGTGATCGGGGCCAAGATCAAACAGGCGCATCGACGTGGGGTGCCCGTGATCGTCATCGATCCCAGGCGCACGGAGCTGGCGCGTCTGGCCGATCTGCATCTGCAACTGCGACCCGGTAGCAACGTCGCCTTGCTCAATGCGATGGGCCACGTTCTGGTCAAGGAAGGGCTCCTCGATCAGGACTTCATCGCGACAAGGACCGAGGGAGTCGACGATTGGCTCAAGACCGTCTCGGACTGTACGCCGGAAGCGGCTGAAGTCATCACCGGCGTGCCGGCCCATCTCATCTACCAGGCGGCTCGGCGCTATGGAAGCAGCCGCGCGTCGCTCTGCGTCCATGGTCTCGGTGTGACGGAACATCGCTGGGGCAGTCACGGGGTCATCGCGCTCTGTAACCTCGCCCTGGCCACCGGCAACATCGGAAAGCCGGGCACCGGCATCAATCCCTTGCGTGGACAGAATAATGTGCAGGGAGCTTCGGATATGGGCTGCCTCCCGACCTACTTCGCCGGCTACCAGAGTTTGGACGATCCGAAGCTGGCATCGCTGCATCAGGCCATCACCGGCCGTCCATTGCCCACGAAGCGCGGCATGAAAACGCCCGACATGTGGGACGCGGCGATTGCGGGTCGGCTCAAGGGACTCTGGATCATCGGCTATGACGTCGCGCAGACCGACCCGAATTTGAAGAAAGTGCACGAGGCGTTGAAGCATGTGGAGTTTCTTGTGGTGCAAGATCTCTTTCTCAGCGAGACCACGAAGTTTGCGCACCTTGTGTTGCCTGGGGCGTCGTTCCTCGAAAAAGACGGCACATTTACCAATCTTGAACGTCGTATTCAGCGGATCAGGAAAGCGGTGGAGCCGCCGAACGGGATCCTCCCGGATTGGCGCGTGGTCTGCGAAGTTTCAAACCGGATGGGCTATCCCATGCCGTATCAGCATCCCTCGGAGATCATGGACGAGATTGCGAAGCTCACGCCGATGTGTGCCGGTGTGTCCTACGATCGGCTCGACCAGCATGCAGGGCTGCAATGGCCGGTGCCGACCGCCGTGCACGAAGGCACATCACTGATGCACCAGGAAACATTTCCAAAGGGGAAGGCGCACTTTGTCGGCGTCGAGTATCTGCCGCCGGGTGAAGCCGCAAGCAAGGACTATCCCTTCGTGCTGACCACGGGCCGCATTCTCCAACATTACAACTGCGGGGCCCAAACACGTCGGACGGACATTCTCGAGTTGGTCGATACCGATGTGCTGGAAATGCATCCGTCCGATATGGCGGCACTGCATCTGTGTGACGGTGAGATCGTTCGTTTAGTGAGTGCCCGTGGCGACGCCCTGCTCCCTGCCGTGGAGAGTGAACGCGTCCTTCCGGGGCATCTCTTCACCAGCTTTCACTTCCCGGCTTCAACGGTGAACGCATTGCTCTCGTCGAGTGCGGATGAAAGTTCAAAGTGCCCGGAGTATAAGGTGTCTGCCGTGCGCGTGGAACCGATTGAACGGGACGAACTCGATCCGGAAGATGAAGCGGAACTGCGGCACATGCACCGCCAACTGATTCTGTGAGGGACGGATGGAACAGCTGAATTCCACAGACCCGCTGCCGCTTGATGCCTATGCACCGGCTCAGATTGCAGAGCGTGTCTGCAAGATCGGGTTGGCGAAGGTCACCACGCCGATCCCGACGACGATTGCGCTGGCTCTCCTGGCAGGAGCGTTTATCTCGCTGGGCGCTTTGTTTTACACGGTGACCGTTACGACCGGGAACGATGCTGCGGTCCCATTCGGGCTCCTCCGCCTAGCGGGGGGCGTGACGTTTAGCCTGGGCCTTGTGCTGGTGGTCGTGGGCGGGGCGGAACTCTTTACCGGAAACAATCTCATCGCCATGGCCTGGGCCGTCGGCTGTGTCCGGACAAACCAGGTGGTCAAGAATTGGTTGTGGGTCTATATCGGCAATCTCATCGGCGCAGTCGGCACCGCCGCCCTCGTGCTGCTGGCCGGTGTGCAGACGCTCGGCGGTGGAGCCGTCGGGGAGACGATGATCCAGATCGCGCGCAGCAAGATCGCGCTCGATCCGGTCTCGGCGGTGGCCCGTGGCATCCTCTGCAACGTGCTGGTCTGTCTGGCTGTCTGGTTGTGCATGGGAGCGCGGAGCGTCACGGACAAGATCCTCGCGATCCTCCTCCCCATCAGCGCTTTCGTCGCCTGCGGATTCGAGCACTCCGTCGCCAATATGTATTTCCTTCCGATCGGCATCGTGCTGGCAGCCGGCGGTCCCGCCCCGCTTTCGGTACTCGGAGCCCTGAGCAATCTCGTGCTGGTGACGATCGGTAACATCCTTGGCGGGACGATCCTGGTGGCCTTGGTCTATTGGTTTGTGTATCTTCGCGCGGAAGGCGAGGGGCATTCGTCCGTGGGATAACGGCTGTCCCCTCAAAAGGAGGTGCATCATGGCGGCTACAACGAACAAGCAAGAGTCTAAGATCACGGTGAGTGTGATCAAAGCAGACATTGGCGGCTGGGTCGGTCATTCGGCGATCCATCCGGCTTTGATCGAGAACGCAAACGAGAAACTCGCGACGGCCAAAACAAGCGGGATACTCGTGGATTATCACGTGACGGCCTGTGGGGACGATTTGCAACTCATCATGACGCACCGGTATGGCGTCGATTGCGAAGTGATTCATCGTCTCGCCTGGGAGACCTTCGAAGCCGGGACTCAGGTGGCCAAGGACCTCCATCTCTATGGAGCGGGGCAGGACCTCCTCTCCGACGCCTTCAGTGGAAATGTCAGAGGCCAAGGGCCCGGCGTGGCTGAAATGGAATTCATCGAACGGAAATCAGAACCGATCCTGATCTTTATGGCGGACAAAACCTCAGCCGGTGCGTGGAATCTTCCTCTGTATAAGATGTTTGCCGATCCTTTCACGACTGCCGGCCTCGTGATCGCCCCGACGTTGCACCAGGGGTTCCGATTCGAGGTGCAGGATATCCGTGAACACAAGAAAATCACCTTCGACTGCCCGGAAGACCTCTACGACATGCTGATGTTTATCGGCTCGCCGGGAAAGTACACCGTCAAGCATGTCTTCTCTCGTGCCGACGGAACCATTGCTGCCGCATCGTCGACGGAACGACTCTCGCTTATCGCGGGAAAGTACGTCGGCAAGGATGACCCCGTCATGATCGTGCGAGCGCAGCAGAATTTCCCCGCAGTAGGAGAAGTGCTGGAACCGTTTCGCTACCCGTGGATCATCGAAGGTTGGATGCGCGGCTCGCATTACGGTCCGCTGATGCCGGTGTCGGTCAAGCAAGCGACGCCGACCAGGTTCGACGGCCCTCCGCGCGTGGCCTGTGTCGGGTTTCAGCTGGCCGACGGCCGACTCATCGGGCCACGCGATATGTTCGACGATCCGTCCTACGATGAAGCGCGGAGGGATGCGAATCGGATAGCGGATGTTCTGCGTCTGCATGGCCCCTTCGAGCCTCACCGGTTGCCCCTCGAGGAGATGGAGTATACAACCATGCCGCAGATCATGAAGAAGTTGGAAGGCCGCTGGGTAAAATTCTAGAGGGACAGATGACGTCGCAAGGAACGACCGTTGGAATACTGGTCGGGGGCGGACCGGCTCCCGGCATCAACAGTGTGATTAGTGCGGTCACGATCCGAAGTATCCTCGGCGGATGCGACGTGGTCGGCATCCTTGACGGATTCAAATGGCTCATGGAAGGCAGCCTGAGCCAGGTCAGGCCTCTTTCGATCGAAGAGGTGAGTCGTATTCACTTCCGAGGCGGGTCGTATCTGGCCACCTCGCGGGCGAATCCGACGAAGAAGGCCGAGTCTCTCGCAAACGTCCTGTCCTCCTTGATGAGGCTGGGCATCACGCGCCTGGTGACCATTGGCGGAGACGATACGGCATTCTCGGCGCTCAAACTGGAAGAACAGGCGGCCGGGCGCATTCAAATCGTGCATGTGCCGAAGACCATCGACAATGACCTCGATCTTCCTTATGGCATTCCGACGTTCGGCTTTCAAACGGCCCGGCATGTCGCCGTCGAGATCGTCAAGAATCTCATGGTGGACGCCCACACCACGTCGCGCTGGTACTTTGTCGTGACCATGGGCCGCAAAGCCGGCCATTTGGCCCTCGGAATCGGCAAGGCCGCCGGCACCACCCTCACCGTTATCCCCGAGGAATTTGGAGAGCGGCCCGTGAGGCTCCAGCGCCTGTTGGATCTCGTGATCGGGACGATGATCAAGCGTCTCAGCGGAGGGCGCTCCGATGGGGTGGTCGTGTTGGCGGAAGGACTGATCGAGATTCTTGACCCGCAAGACCTGGGTGGATTGGACCATGTCGAGCGGGATGAACATGGCCATATGCGGTTAGCAGACGTGGATATCGGCGATGTGCTCCGGCGTGAAGTGACGAAGGGCATGAAAGCCTTGGGGCTTACCACAACCATTGTCGCCAAAAATGTGGGTTATGAATTACGCTGTGCGGACCCGATTCCGTTCGATATGGAATACACCCGCGATCTTGGCTATTGTGCAGCGCAGTTTCTTCTCGATGGAGGCACGGCGGCCATGGTATCGATTCAAAATGGC
>JANYBU010000274.1 GCA_025360665.1 Nitrospira sp. | reverse complement strand
GACGCCAGGAAAGCCGCTCGACTCTAGAAACTACATGCGACGAGTCTATACACCTGCCCTCCGACAAGCAGGCATCATAGGGGTGTGCTGGCATACGCTCCGACACACGGCGGCCAGCCGACGGATCATGTCCGGCGTTGACCTCGTCTCTGTGAAGTCGTTGCTTGGGCATCGCAACATCGAGACCACGATGCGGTATAGCCACCTCAGCCCCGATCACCTCCGACACGCCGTGAACCGAGGCAGTCTTGACGACCATCTGAGAAACTTCAACTCGCCACCTGGCGCACATTCGCCACGACTAGATGGCGATCTCTATCAGCTAGATCCTGCAGATGGAACCGGGAGTAAAACCGGGAGTGGGATGGAGGGGCCACGGGGGAAAGATATTCAACCTATGGATTATATGGTGCGCCCGGCTGGAATCGAACCAGCGACCCTCAGCTTAGAAGCCTGACTGAGGCATATTCATGAACTCCCTGTTTTGACTCTGGGTTCCCGCTTTATTTTTTATATCCATGACTTATGAGTGGTCCGTCAATTCCAGTGCGTCTACTGATTACGGTCTTTTTGAGTGGGTTTAGCACAAAATTAGCACAATGAGGTGGGGTGAACCCCCTAGATTGAGACACGGCGACTTGGCACGCTCAGGACAAGGAGGAAGGAGCAAACTTACCTACTGCAACACGTGGGCTATGGCGGATGACTTCTAGCGGAGGGCCTCTGGAAATTGCTGAAGACTGAGAGAAGGCATGAGAAGAGAATGATGAAGAACTGAGACCGGAAGGCATGACCTTCGCGGCCGAATATGACCGACACGCTACAAATGCCCACTCGCATTACGACGGTCCGAGGTCCCCGTCTTTTTTGAGTTCGATTGAGATTTCGAGACTCGTAGTGGGCTCTTTCAATTTCACGATGGTGGGATCGATGGAGGCGACGAGAAATTTGCCGTCGAGTGTGTCGCCTTTGCGAATGATATAGATGTCCTTCCCTTTTCCGACGAAGGCTTTTTGCACACCGTGCTGGCTGAGATAGCCCAAATAGCGATACTGGCCCATCTGCTCGCGCACTTGCCTGAGATTGAGTTCTTCTTGTTGTCGTGCGACTTGTGCGGCCAATTCCTCGGGAGTCGGTCCCGGTGGAGCAGGCGGTGGATCAGCAACCACCGGCGGTGGCGAGGGCGGCAGCACTGCGGCAACTATCGGCGGTGGCGCGTGTTTGGCGCGTTTGGCTGTGACGGTCGTTGCTCCCACCGCCCTCGATTCACCGAGCGGGGCGAAAATATTCTTCTTGGGTCCCTCTGGCATTTCACGCGCTTGGGTACCGACGCGCTTCACGTGCCAGAGATCGGGAACCCCTACGGCCGTACGAGTCTTGGCCACTGGCTTTCCTGAGACAAACTGCAAGGGTACTTCCTGCGGCGCCTCCGCCGTGAGGATCCGCATCAGCATGACGACACACCAGGCTCCACCCAGTCCCAGCAGCAAATATCGTTGAAGCGATGGGCTCATAACTCCTGCGCTCCCGCAGGACTCGGTCGAAGAAAGGTGGCCACCTTGACGTTGAACACGAGAAGCGTGGACGAGGCACGGTCGGATTTATCCAGGCGCGCCGCGTCCAGCCGTTCGATGACCAGATAGGGCTCCGTCATCTCCAAGCGATGAATAAACCGATAAATGGAACCGTATGCTCCGGTCACCTTGAATGTGAGCGTCGCCTTCACGGGCACGGCGCCTTCCGCCTTTTCGACGTGATAGGCCATGCCCGGAATGGCCACACGTTCCAGGCGCCCCACTTCCGAAATTGCCATCGCAAAGGATGCGAATTCGTTCTGGGTCGGCAGTCCCTTCCACACGTCCTCGACTTGCTGCTGGGCGGTCCGCGCTTTTTCCTGCAAGGCTCTGGTGCGAGACAACTGTGCCTGGTTCTGCTTGGCCGTCTGAACGGCCCCTTCCGCCTGTTCAAGCCGTAACAAGGCCGGTTCGCGAATCCCGACGTAGAGGAAGACCGCGCACCCGACCGTGGTGAGGGTCACCAGGCTCAGCGGCACAAAGCGACGGAGCACCGCCATCGGTAGAG
>JANYBU010000273.1 GCA_025360665.1 Nitrospira sp. | reverse complement strand
GAGCATGATCAAGTCCTACGGGATGAGCGACAAGCTGGGCACCGTCACCCTTGATCGTGAACGCCAGCCTCTCTTTATGCAGATCCAGGCGCCTCAGGAGAAGGGCGACTACTCGGAGGAGACCGCCCGCGAGATCGACTGCGAAGTGCGCCGTATCATCGATGAGCAATACGAGCGCGTGAAACGGCTTTTAGCCGAAAGGACGCGCGCACTCACAGAAGGCGTAAAAGTGCTGCTCGAGCGAGAGGTGATTAGTGGCATTGACCTCAAAGCCATCGTGGACAAGCGTGAGGCGCAAACTCACATCGGCCATGAAGGTTGATGAAGGCATCGTTCAAAAGCGGTCTGAGTTTTGGTCTGACGTCCGGCGTGATTACGACATTGGGATTGATGGTGGGACTCCATTCAGGCACCCACTCACGAACCGTCGTGATCGGTGGCATTCTGACGATTGCGATTGCTGATGCCATGTCGGATGCCTTAGGCATGCACATTGCGGAAGAGTCAAAGAATAACGGGGTCGTGTCCGAAATCTGGGAATCGACCATCGCCACCTTTCTGGCCAAGTTTCTGATCGCGCTGACCTTTGCCGTGCCGGTACTGCTGTTGCCGCTAGAGGAGGCCATGACGGTGAGCGTGGGATGGGGCCTCACGCTGCTCGCGGTGCTGAGCTATCTCTTGGCGCGGGCCCAGCAGATCCCGGCCTGGAAAGTCATCGCGGAGCATTTAGTCATTGGCGTCAGCGTGATCGCGATTACGCACTACGTGGGCGACTGGATTCATGCGACGTTGAGTTAGCAGGATGCTGAAAAATGGGCGGGGTGGCTGGGACGATCCCCGTGCTCGCGCAACGCGCGGCCTCCGAAGGCCCTCGTTGGACGCGCGCAGTAGGGATCATCCCACCCACCCCTTATGAGTGATAGTTCGCTGCGGCCTTGCTGGACGGCATTTTGAGCAGCCTGGGAGAGGTTGTGCCACACGTGCAGACCGTCGAAGTTCTCGCGTACCAAAATAGTTTTTCCGCAGCCTGTCCGTTCATAGTGCCACGAGGATGTCACTAAGGGGACCACTGATGGTGCAACCACCGTTCGTCGCGTATTTTTCCATGGAGATCGGCCTTGAGTCCGGGATGCCAACCTATTCGGGAGGGCTTGGTGTGCTCGCCGGCGACACGATTCGCTCGGCTGCGGATCTCGAAGTGCCGATGGTGGCGGTGTCCTTATTGCACCGCCGTGGATACTTTTTCAGCGGCTGGATGCACACGGCCGGCAAAGCGAGGAACCTGTCGCGTGGCCGGTTAATGATTTTGCGGAACTGATCGACGGGCAGGCCACGATCGATATCGAAGGTCGCGCAGTCCATGTCAGGGCCTGGCGGTATCGCGTAACGGGTGAGTCCGGGCATGTCGTTCCGGTGTATCTGCTCGATACCGATGTGAGCGAGAATCAGCCCTGGGACCGGACCCTCACCGATATGCTCTACGGGGGCGACGACCATTATCGCTTATGTCAGGAAATGGTGCTGGGCGTTGGAGGATTTCGCCTATTGCGGGCCCTCGGATATCAAGACATCTGTCGGTTCCACATGAATGAGGGTCACGCCGCGTTGCTCGTCCTTGCGCTTGGCGAGGAGAAGCTGGCCGCGCAGAATCAATCGGATTCAATTTCAAACGAGCTTATCGAAACCATTCGTGAACAGTGTGTTTTTACAACCCATACCCCCGTGCCGTCCGGCCACGATAAATTTCCCGAACAACTCGCGCGCCAGGTGCTAGGCGATCGCTGGTGGGCCACATACTGAAGACCTGCGGGGTTGAGGAGACGCTCAATCTTACGCAGCTGGCTCTGCGGGGCTCCCGCTATGTCAACGGGGTTGCGATGAAGCATGGGGAGGTCTCGCACAGCATGTTCCCCGGCTACCCGATCCATTCCATTACCAACGGAGTTCACGCGGTCACGTGGACCGCTCCATCGTTCCAGAGGCTCTTCGATACCCATCTGCCGGACTGGCGGCGCGATCAACTCTCGCTGCGCTATGCAGTGGGCATTCCCACCTCAGACATCTGGGCGGCCCATGTGGAAGCCAAGCGCACGTTGGTCGAGCATGTGAATCGGGAGTCGAACGCGGGATTCGATCGCGAGGTGCTGACGATAGGATTTGCCCGTCGGTTTGCGGCCTACAAACGTGCCGGTCTGATCTTTCAGGATCTCGACCGGCTCAAGAAGATGGTCCGCGAGGCCGGGCCGATCCAGATCGTCTTTGCCGGCAAGGCGCATTCGCGCGACCGCGAGGGCAAGGACCTGATCGCACGCATCCATCAGATGCGTGACGCGCTGCAGGGTGTGATCCCGGTGTCCTATCTGACCAATTACGACATGGAAGTGGCCAAGATGCTCTGTGCCGGTGTCGATGTGTGGCTCAATACACCGTTGCCGCCGCTGGAGGCATCGGGGACGAGCGGGATGAAGGCGGCGATGAACGGAGTCCCCAGCCTGAGTGTGCTCGATGGCTGGTGGATCGAGGGCCACCTCGAAGGTGTGACAGGCTGGTCGATCGGCGATCAGGTGGAGGCCTGCCTGGAGCCTCAGTCCGGGATGG
>JANYBU010000205.1 GCA_025360665.1 Nitrospira sp. | reverse complement strand
ATCCTGGATTCCCTCACCGGTATCCTCGATTTCGATGTGGGCCCAGATTTTCCCTCCCGGCTTCACGAGTTTGCGGGTCTGAACGCGTAAACGCCCACCCGCCCCTGCCATCGAGTCCATGGCATTGAGGAGGAGATTGAGTAGGACCTGCTTGATCTGTTGTCGGTCCAGCATGACACGAGGGAGGTCCGACGCCAACTCTTTTTCAATCTTGATCCCATGGCTGTCTGCCTTGACATCGATGAAATACAAGCACGAGGCGACAATGTCGTTGAAGTCCTCGTCCGTCAGCTTGGGTTCCATGTATCGCGCGTAGTCGAGAATTTCCTGGATCAGCCGTTCGATCCGATACACATCGTCGAGCACCACTTTGCTGAACTCCTGAATAAATTGGGGATCGTCTTTTCGTTCAGGAGCCAATTGGATAAACGTTTTAATCGACGTGAGGGGATTTCTGATTTCATGGGCGAAGCCGCCGGCGATCGTCTCAAGGGATTTTAGGCGATCCGTGCGCTTCATGAGCGTATGGGAGCGATGGAGGTCTTCGTACAGGACAATGGTGTCGAGCGCATTCGTGGCGGTTTGTGCCAGCGCGGCGAGCACGGATCTGGTCAGCGCATTTTCTCCAGCCAAAGGTTCTGTCGCGCCGAGGAGTGAGAAGGCGATGAGACGGCCTTTATTGAGGTGTGGCACGATACGTGTGGCCTGCATGGATTCCATGGCCGCGCGTGCTCCGGCTCCGAAGTCAGTCTCTTGGAGGTCTACAGCCGAGTCGGTCTGCGTCATGATCTGGTTGGTTGCGAGTAGATGGTGGGGCAGAGGATGGCTCACGGCCAGCGTCGGAGGAATACACGTGGTGGCGACCGGGCCAACCATGCTGGCGCGGCGATAGCATTCGTGTTCGCGATCCAGCAGGAATAGTGTCCCATGGGTCGTGGCACTTGCGTGACACAGCTCTTGGATAATGCGATTCCCGAGTGTCGTCAGGTCGATCATCGTTCCCAGGTCGGCCGCAAACCGTGTGACAATGTTCAATAGCTCGCTTGCGGAAGGCGCCGAGATGTCGGTATTCGATGGGCGTGATGTCATAGCAAACAGGGGGCGCAGGGGCGCCGTGTGACTCGCCATCGGAAATATAGATTGAGCATGAATAGCTTAGGTGTTCAAAGATGTACGGGTGAGAGTATACACGGCCAGGGCACGTTCAGCTAGCGGATTTACCTTTTTCGATGACGGCGAAGATGGCATGCCCATCGAGCGCCGGAAGGATGCGGGGTGTGAGGATGCCGGCTTGCTGGAGGAACGAGGCCAGTGAAGGTCGGTCGAAGGTGTGCAGCAAGCCATGCCGAATGGCCTCTCGGAGTCGCCCCAGGTAGTGCAGGACGATTTGGGCTTGTGGACTAAATTCATCCTGACTCGCTCTGTGCAGATGCCGGCGATAGAGTACCGAGAGATCGGTGTCAGGGTGGAAGACTGCGAGGACCAGGCGCCCTTGCGGATGGAGCATGCGGTACAGCTCCCGAATCGTGACCAGTGGAGAGGAGACAAACGGGAGTGATAAATTGCAGACGATGCGATGGATGGAGTGGTCTTTGAAGGGAAGGCCCTGCGTCCAATCCGCATGCACCCATCCGGTGGTCAGGGTGGGGTGGATGGTCAGAGTGCCTGCGAAGTCGCTATCGAGTTCCCGATGCAAGGCACGAAGACTCTGTCGGGCCTGCGGCAGCGGGTCTTGAAAATGCCCCAGCCCGATCACGTGAACGGGACGCTCAGGACTCCATCCACGTTGTCTCGAGCGATAGGCCTGGTTGACCATTGTGGCTCGGAGCAAATCGCCGTGGCCGACTCCCACGTCCACGAGCATGGAGCCAGGTTCGAGCGGGCTGATTAGCCGGTAGAGATCGTCCAGGAGCTTCCAGTGCTCATGGAGGTTCCCGAGTTGGGGCAGCTGCTGCAGGTGCGCGACCCTCAAGGCCTCACGCGTGATCTGCGAGAGATTGTGGCGAAGACGTGTGCGCTCCATCTCAATGCGTTGTTGACGGGCCAGCATCTGACGGGTGTGTGCGTGGAATTCCGCCGGAATGGTCGGCAACGAGACGGTTGCGGCGATCTGCTCCAGGATCTGTCGGAAGGCCTGGGGGTGTTGTTTGTTGAGCGGAAGATCCTGGCCGATCAGCGGTGCGGAGCCGGTTGCCAGACGGGTATGGGCTCCAAGCGCAGTGAGAAACGTCTGTGGGAGGTCAGCTGGAGGCAACGGCCCGAGCGGATTGCTTGGAATCGTAAGAATGGCTGATGGAGAGCGCAGGAGGCGCAGATCCGCAATCGTGGAGGCCAGGTCTGTAAAGTGGCCTGCAACGAGATCGCCGACGAAGCGATCGATATTGACGTTGAGACCGAGCAGATTGGCGATGCCGCGTCGGAGTCCGTATCGGTGGTCGGCCACGAGGTCATGACCATGGACAGTCATGAGCATGGCCTGAATATCTACGACCGGATTGATCAAGAGAAGCAAGTCGAGGGGAGTGGATTGCACCGCCATCTTGATGGCCACCCGTGCGGTCATGTCGCTCGCCATGACGATCAGGGGAGCGGTCGGCCATGTATGTTGGACAAACTCCACAACTTTAAGGAGGTCGGCTTGCATGCTCCGTAAAGTTATCTGTTGCAGTTCGCCGTCGCTGAGTCCCATGTGGTTCGTATGGTCATAACGCAAGATGCGAAGCCGGTAATGCGCCAAGTAGTACGACAAGGTCATGGCGTCCAACGCGGTCTGGCCATAGCCAGGAGCGATGATGACGACCGGTGTGTTCGGTGCGAGCGACTGGCGAAGATGGTCGTCGGTGATCATAATCGCCTGACCGCGTGGATTCCGGCACTCTCGTGGAATACTGACGACCGACGCCTGCTGCGAGGAGGGTTCCGATTCGCCAGGGGACGTCAGATGTTGTCGGACGACACGGTTCACTTCGCGCTCAGCGAAGGCTGTGAGGCCCTGAAAGCGCAGGCCGACCTGAAGGGCAGGGTCGGAGCCGTGGTCACGAAATTCGCTGGGCGCTGTGGGATCTGGAGCCGACCAGATGATCCGGGCGGGGAGTACGGAGTCCGGTGCGCCCGGTTCATGGGTCCCGGGGCGACTCTGCGTCAGTGTGGCGGCGAAGTGTAGCGTGGCGGGGCCGCTCAGGAGTTCAGGGCGAGCATTAAGGTGAAGACAGGCACCGTCACGGCTGAGGTTGGTGGTCAACGCCGTCAGACGGTGAGGGTGCCCGTTATGGTCCATTACATCGAGCTGGACTGGGAGTCTCACGACCACCCGAACCGCTTCGCGCTGGTCGAAATCTTCCCGCTCGTTTGGTACGAGGGAGTTCGTGGCAGTCAGTTCGACCTGCGGCCCTGCCGCAAGCAGTACTTCAAGGGAGAAGGGCAACGTCTGTTCCTGTGCAGCCTGGACTAGCGAGGCCAGGACGGCGGCTTCTTCTCGCTTGGGCGAATTAAATACTACGACGAGATGGGAGAGCGGCGTTCCGGAAGGGAGCGAGAAGGGTCGTTCCTGCGCCTCACCTTGTAGTTCGAGTATGCCCACGGCAGTTTTGAGTACAACATAGGCATCTTGCGGCACGACGGTGGGGAAGTCGTTGGGGAGTGTAATGCAGGTGCCGCCGATGCTGAGGTTGGAAATAGTGCCATTCCAGGTCGCTGACCCGACGGTGATCGCGGCAGGCAGGGTAGTTGGAATTCGAGGTGAATGGCGCCGCTCCTGTTGCGGCCTGCCAGGATCGGATCGCAGAACAGGTGCCGTCGTGTCGCTCTTTGTTTCAGGAGCGAGTGCAGGCTGGGTGGCAGAGACGGCAATTAGCAGCGGGAATATCTCGAGGGAGGGCTCAGAGGCGACCGGCAGACGGAGGATTATACGAAGGGGGCCTTGCATCGGCGCCGACAAATCCAAAGTGCCACCCAGTTGGCGGACGAGCTGATACGACTCGAGGAGATCAATAGATGGGGGTGAAGTAGCCTGAGATGCGACCGACCAGACCATGTCCGATTCGAACAGCGCGACTTCGACCTCGGTAGGCGGGGCGAGGGGAAAGAGTGCGGGGGTGTCTGCTGAGATGGAAGAAGGCCCAACTGCGTGCGTGCTCAAGATGAGTCGATGTGCACGGCCGATCGTCAGCAAATAGGTCTGTGCGTAGTTCAGAAGATGGTGTACGAGCGTCGTAACCTGCTCGCGATGGCCGACAAGGGGGGGAAGGTGCGAGGAGAACTCCCGTATGATGCCTGCACCATCCACGATCGCCGGGGTTGTGGACGTGAGTACTGCGTCAAGGACGTCGTTGATCGTGTGCCCTAAGGCGCCTTCCGTTCTCTCGTGGAGGGCCTGCGCCAGTTGTGCTCCGAGTTTCGTCGCTTCTGTGGCGTGGCGGGCAAGTGTTT
>JANYBU010000177.1 GCA_025360665.1 Nitrospira sp. | reverse complement strand
GTTGCTCGAGCGCAAGCCAGTCGGTGACATCCTGCGCCTGCAGGATGACGCCGGCCGGTTCTGCATCGTCCCCTGTGAGCTCGGCCGTGCTCACCCGGATGGTGTGCGGGGTCCGGTCCTGGCTCTCATAGGGCAAATCTTCCTGACTGACATGCTGGTGATGCCTGAGTGCCCCTTCAAGCACCGCCCGGATAGTCTCTCCCTCGGCAAATACGGATTCGTAAGAATTCCCGAGCAAATCCGCCGCCGATCGTTTGAGGACTGCCTCAGCCGTTGGATTGATCACCGTGATTACTCCGCTGGGATTCACCGTGAGTACGCCGGTCGGAATGCTCTCAAGGATGTTCCTCGCCAGCCCCTTCACTTCTTCGAGTGTCCGTTTGGTGCTGTCGTAGTGGAGGAAGGTGATGACCGCCGCGATTCCGATCGCGCTCACCAGAAACACCAGCAGAGTGACGACGATCAGATCGTGGCGCGACCGCCACAGCGCGGGAAACAATTCGGTCGGAACGGCCTTGCCCTGCGAGAGTCCCTCGAGCAGCAATTTTTCCTGCTCCAAACTAAAGAGCAAGATGACTGAGACCACCAGGGCCAGCATGAGGACCACGGAGGCGATGAGCCTGTACGGAATCCTGCGAAAGAAGGTGGCTGTGGGGACAGGCCTAAACATCTACATCAACCAGGGCGGGAATGGGTGTGAGCCTATGCTAGCACGCAGGGCGCAGGCTGTATACCCTACGGCGCGGCCCTCCGCGGTGATACAGGGTGGTGTCTTATCCCGGGAGGACTCGTCGATCAACGAACTCCCCGATTGTTGGATCGTTCGAAACAAAGATGATGGACCACGACTCGTCCTTCGAGCACAGCCGGCGCAACAGAATCTGTCTTAAGCTCGGCTCCATGTTATGCAGGGTTCCATCGAAAATCAGTGCCGCTGGCCGCGTCACAATCGCCCGGGCCACCAGAATGCGCAGGAGGTGACTTTTCGTAAACAGCTTCCTGCCGACCAAGACCTGTGTTTCCAGGCCTTGAGGCAGGGCATCGAACTGATTGGACCCCCTCCCCGCGGTGTGATCGAGCGCGGCGGATCAAGCGAAGCTTGGTAAGGGCGCTGGCTCGCGCGTCTCGTATGGCAACACAGCGGTTTCGTCACGGCCTTCATCAATCATGCGGGCTCGACCACTCAGAAAAACGGATGGGGAGATGTGCCGAACGGTAACATCTTGGTATCTTCACCCGCGTGGCCGCGAATGCGCCAGGCTCCGTCCTCATAGACCACATGGTGAATTTCGTAGAACCAGCTGTCGATGAACACCCGCTTTCCCGTTTCTTTCGACAATCCCCACAAGCTGCCGGTACAGGAAATATCTGCGGTGGGCTGCTTGGCCGATCCTCCAACATGAATGCGTGAAAACGTGTGGGTGCTGGCCAGGTTGTCATAGCCCTCAAACATCTCCTCCCAAATCTTTCTGAGATCACTCTTCGACAACCCGTGGTAGTGATACTGCTCTGAGTACAGGGCCATCAGGCCGTCCAGATCACGAGCGTGGAGTGTGTCCTCCGCCCTGTTAAAGGCGGCCAAAATTTCGCTCACATCCTTGTCGCTGCCCTTGATCTCGGCCCATCGGTCTACATAGATCTTGCCTGCGTCTGGAAGAGCAGGCAGGCTGCAGCCTGCGAGGAACATCACGATCGCGACCAAGACCATGCGTTTCCCGAACGATCGTATCCTATTCATTCCTGATTCGCTCCTCAGACTCTGCGCATCGACGCCATCGCACAGCCTCTCATGGTTCCGCACGAGGGACGAGCCATGAGGGCCGCCGCGTCTCGTCTCGTTCTATTTATCCCCATCCCCGGTTACCGGCCGCACTGTTCACCTTCGCAACCGCCCATGCCGCCCATCGGCCCGCGATGTTCCATGCCGCCCATCCCGCCGCCTGGTCCCATCATGGATCCCATGCCTTCTCCATGTCCCATCATGCCCGGTCCATGCTCGCCGGCGAAGCTGCGCTCATACTGAATGATGCTCCAGATCTCTTCGTCCGTCAGTTGCCCGCCAAATCCGATCATGCTGGTACCGACCGATCCGTTCTTGATCACCCAGAAAATTTCGCCTTCCGTACGATGACGCCAGAATCCATGGTGCTGGAAATTGCGAGGCGATGGATTCAGCTGGACGGCCAACGGCCCATTGCCGTCCCCATCTTTCCCATGACAGTTGAAGCAGGTGCCCTTGCCGTTATAGAGCACCTTGCCCTGAGCAACAATCTCCGGGGAGTTCGGCAACGGGCTCGTGAGTGCGCGGGCTTCGGCCAGCTTGTCGTCCGGCACCCGCGGCTGCATCATGTGTCGCTCCGCGGCCCCGGCGGGGATGGCAAGTGAAACCACTACGACTAGCAACGGGAACATACTCAGCTTCATCACCTTGCTCCTTTAATCATCTGGCGCGGAGGCTCGAACCAGCAACGCATATTGTGTCGAGCATCGGACGTGCGAGAAGGTCGGCGTCAGGCCTGCTCGCACAAACACAGATTACTGGTCAATCCTGGATTCGATATCGACTCCAAGGCCGATCCAAGCCCGCAGCAGATCGTGTCGCGTGATCGAATAGGTCACTTTCCCATTCACTTTGACCGGCAGGTTGAGAAGCCGCTTCTCTTCCATCAACTTCACGGCATCCTCAATGCTGGTGCCATCGGTCACGGAGATGCGGTCCTTGACCATGATCTGCTCCGCCGTGAGTTGGTTGAGATCCTTGCCCGCTTCAAGTGCCCGGAGCACATCGAACTCACTGATGAAGCCGACGAACTCTCCACGATCATCCACCACCGGCGCACCAGGTGTATGCGTCGACAATAATTCCACCGCCACCCCCATGGCATTTTGTGTGCGACCGAACAACAGACTGTTCGTCACGTGAACTTGACCGACTGTCTTCAGTCATCCTGCTGGAACCCCAGGCATCGTTCGGGTAGGCATATCACTTCTCCTTTGTGGTTAGTGCGTTCTAGCTGACTGACTCCTTGGCAATCGCTCCTCACGCCTTTCTCGATCCCCCAGGCATATCCTCCGCCGGCGGATCGGGAGGTTCGCATCCTTACCGCTATCTCAAAGTCGCCCTGCCATTATGTATGAGACAGTCGTTTCATAATGGATTCGGCGATCGCATAAATTCCTGCACTCAGACGACTTCCACCATCATGGTCAACAGAAAGAGCATGGACTTTCTCATTCATTCCCCTGGCTCCCACAATCATTCCCAGTGATGAACCATCCGCTTCTCCGTTGTTCGGCGCAGATCATTCATCCACTGATGGGAGACTGCGCCATCCTGAGGCCTGGCTGATGCCCTAATGTTGGTGCTCAGCTGCCTGCTCTTTCCCAGCTCCTTCATCTTTCCCATGCCCCCCGCCTTTCATCCCACTCATTCCACCGGTATGCTGGCCCTCGCTCCCCTTCATCTTTTCCATCAGCTTGTCCCGCTGTGCGTGTTCTTTCTCGCGCTGTTCGGGAGTCAAGATCGCCATCGCGTCGCGGCTCGACTTGATCGCCGTGAACAGAATACCGCCTTCTGCCTTCTTGAGTTGGTCCACTTTGGCCTGAATCGCTGCTGAGTCAGCCTGCTCATCCTCGACTAACGCATGCAACTCGAGTGTTGCCACTTTGATGTCGGCCTCCGCTCTGGCTTGCGCGCGACTTAGGTCAAGCTGCATGGTTTTCAGCTTGCTGATCTGCTCCGATGTGAGGCCGATCTCCTTCCCATGTTTGAGGAGCTGCTTCAGGTCATGGCTACTGTGTTCGTCCTCCTTGCTCTGATCGTGGCCTTTGCACATTTTGCACATGTGGCCACCCATCATTCCTCCATGGTCTCCATCCGCTCGAACAGTTTGGACGTTAGCGCTGAGCAGGACTACTGATCCCCATACGAGGATGGCTGCATATCGAGAGGCATTCATCATGACTGGTTCCTTCTTCATTCTTCATTCTTCATTCTTCATTCTTCATTCGTTGTGTCTTGGATTGACCTCGCCCTTTATCCCATTCGGACTCGTCCCTCCTCCTTATCTTTATCTTCAGACAAGTTCATAACGACTGGTGCACAACAGCGCAATGGAAAATGGACCACGATCGAATGCGTAGAGCCTTTCTGTAGCCTGTTACAAATCCAGCTCCACCATCTTGCGGTGGAATCGAGTGATCACGTTGGGATCCGGCGCCAGGCGGATCGGGACTTCCTCTTTGCCTTTGTACGGCAACAAGTTCAGCATGAACCGGAGGCTTTCCAATCGCGCCGCCTGCTTGTCGTTGGCCTTGACGATGATCCAGGGACTGAATGTCGTGTGCGTCTTGCTGAACATCTCCTCTTTGTAACGGGTGTAGGAGTCCCACAGCTCTTGCGCCTTCTCATCCACCGGGCTCAGCTTCCATTGCTTGAGCGGATCCTGCCGGCGCTCTTCGAATCGCTTCGCCTGCTCTTCCTTCGAGATGGAGAACCAAAACTTGATGATGGTCACGCCGTCTTCGTAGAGCATATGTTCGAATTCAGGAACCTGCTGTAGAAACCGCTGGTGTTCTTTCTTGCTGCAGAATCCCATCACCGGCTCGACCACCGCGCGGTTGTACCAGCTGCGGTCGAAGAACACGATCTCGCCCTTGTTGGGCAGCTGACGGATATAGCGTTGAAAGTACCACTGGCCCCGTTCTTCATCCGACGGTTTGGGCAGCGCGACCACCCGCATGGCGCGAGGATTCAGATGCTCGGTGAACCGGCGGATCGTGCCTCCCTTCCCGGCCGCATCGCGTCCTTCAACCAGAATCGCGATCCGTTCTCCGTTGCTCTGCACCCACCGTTGGAGCCTGACCAATTCAACTTGTAATTGCCGCAACTCTTGCTCATACAGCAGCGTCTTGCGCACCTCCTCGATATCGACGGCTTTATTCTCGAGCAGCTGAATCAAACCTTTTCTCGTATTGACCCTTCGGAGATCATCCTCGGTCAAGGCGCAACCCGGTTCGCCGATACGTCCTAGCCCCTGTCCGACAGATCCACTGCGCGACGGTGGATAGCCGTCCCCTTCTCGCGGCACCACCGTCGGGATCGTCTCCAGCCCATTGACATCGAGACGCCCGTCCTTTTCGACAGACTCGTCAATATCCGCCTCATCCCGCCGACCCGCTCGGCCTTTTGACTTCCCGGTCGATTCGCCATCGGCTGCCATACAGAGATTCCTTCCTTTGATGCGGAATCAGAATGCTACGTTGCGGTCACGTTCGGCGACGGCCTTGATGTAGTCCGGCATGCCCTTGATCGTCGCACCCGCGACGAGATCCCCGGCACCGATCTGCCGCGCCACGGCGCAGGCTCCGCAGACCCAGATGGGAATATTCGCGGTTTGCACAGCTGACAGCAGATCTTTCAGCGGCGTCAGGTTCACCCCCGTCACGTGCTCGGCGGTTCCTTTGCGCCCAAGCGTCACGGCTTCATTCCAGAGCCAGAGCACAACCTCGTGCCCTTGCTCCTTCGCGACCTTCGCTGCCATGAAAGGCAAGGTCGCCATGGTCGGATCGTCTGTGCCTCGGCTACCGGAAATAATAAATGTCGCCATTTTCCCCTCCTTCGTCTCTCGTCATTCATCAATAGCAAGCGCGAGAAGCGAGACAGGCGGGACGAGCGAGAAAAGCGGACTGCCTTCGCCACGTAAGTCCCGCCCTTCTTCCGGCTATTGCCTGTCACGCCTGTCGCGCCTTTCTCGCACGTCTTGCGCACTTCATGCGTTATTTCGCCAGCGATCGAATGTAGTGAATCAGCTGCCACACCTGCTCTTCCGGCAACCCGGCAAAGGACATCATGCCCGTTTCCGGCGAACCATTCTTGATAATCCAGAACAGCTGACCATCGGGAATGTCCTTCATCATCACGCCACAAGTAAAGTTTCTCGGCGGCGGCACCAAGGCTGCCCCCATGATTCCCTTCCCGTCACCCTGTTCTCCATGACACATCGCACAAGCAACGGGCTGCGCTGTCTTGAGGAACAGTGTTTTCCCCTCCCGGATCATGCCGGCAGATACAGGAAGCGGATTCGTCTTGGCCAAGAATTCGTCCGGCGCCTTTGCCGTCTTGCGCAGTTGCACACAGGCTCCCCCCTGCCCCCGCTCGGAGCGGCCGCTTCAGGCACGCCCTTGAACGTCGCTTTGAGATACGCAATGACATCGGCCACGCCCTGCTGGCCGATGGTCAAGTTCCAATAGGGCATGTTCGGCGACTTCCCCATCGCCGCACCGCCATGGTTGATGACGTTATAGAGATACTCCATCGGGAGCTTTTCAAATGGAATGTTGGCATGAATCGCCGGCTTGGGTTCCAGGCCTGAGGCTGCCGGTCCGTCACCCTTGCCCGTCACGCCGTGGCATTGCGAGCAATATTCCTTGTAGACGACCTTACCCCGATCCACGCTTGCCATCCCGAATTC
>JANYBU010000125.1 GCA_025360665.1 Nitrospira sp. | reverse complement strand
ATGGGCCTCATCTTGGTGAGTGCGGTGGGCTGCCACTCGATTCACAGCGGGGCGGTACGCGATCTTATTCAAGTGGAAGGCACGAAGATCGATGCGGCGCAAACGAACATTGATCTGTTTCAAAAAGAAACGGAAGCACGCATCAAGTTTCTGGAACAGGCGCGCAGTTCCTTGCAGGAAAGCTTCAAGTCTCTGCAGATGCAGGAAGCCAAGCATCAATCCGTCCTCGCCTCCTTCCGCAATATCACCACGAAGAAAGGTGAAGCCGCCTATGCGACCGCCTATTTGGTCGGCCAGATCTACATGGCTGACTTTGGGATGGAAAAGGCGGTGTGGAATCAATTCGAAGAAGACTACTGCGGCTTACGCGATACGGCCAATGCTTTGAACGACTCCTGGAAACACACGGGGGCGCTCCATGCTCAGATGAAGACCTTTGCCAACAAGTTCGCCCTTGGCTCCGTCGACCCGGAGTTCGTGGCCGCCTTGATCGGTCAAGCCCCTGAGCATTCCGGTCGCATCATGGAGATCTTGAACCATTCACGGACGGTCTATGACGCGTTGGAGGGGGGGCGCACGCATCCTACGCGGGAGGGCCCTGGAACGTGCCCACACCTTCACGGACGACTTGGTTGACCGTCTGGACAAACTGAAGAAAGACGACGGGCAATAGGGGAGGCCACCATGAATTTCAGCATCCAAGGAGTCGTCAGTTTTTTGCAGGACAATGACAATCTCATCAAACAGCTGATGGAAACTGCTGAGGGCGCGACTCAGGAGCTTACCGAGCTGGCCGGCCGCGTCGATCGTGCTCGTGGCGAAGCCAAGGTGCTGGTCGACCAATTGGGTTCAGTAGAATTTTCTGTTGGGAAACAGGATGAGACAAAGGTTCGTCAGAAAGCACTGCTGGAAGCAGTGGCAGCTTTGCGGAAAAAGTTCGAAACATACAAGAACGATCCTCTCAGACGCGGCATTTATGCGGCCGAGATCTCCAATCTCTACGTGCAGTTGGCCAACACCTTCAACAATGAGACCATCGCGCAGATTGTTCCCTTTAGCAGAAACGAGATCTCAACCTATAAAGACCTCATGAAGCAGGCCATTCTCGATGCGGCTTCAAGAAAAAAACGGGCTGCCGCCATCAAGGCTGCCGCTCAAATCTCTAAACTCGCCATTGGGATCGCCGGGAAGCTGGCGGTGTGAGCCTGTGAGACATCGAGCAAACTGGCGGATTCTTCTTGTGTTGATCCTGACCGGTTTGGTCTGTGGCTGTAGCCTCGACGCAAGGTCCCGCGGCCCATTTGGGCCAGAGGATTCGCACACTGCCATTCCGAAGACCCCACTCCCCAGCCAGATCTTACCTCCTCATGTCCTTGAGTTTAGCGGTGACGACTCGGTTGGGCACATTAAACCAAAAATGGGCGGCGCCGCCCCCGACGCGTCCGTACGGCGATCTCAAAATTCCTCTGCGATTCTCACGACTGCAGAAATCGCCACTCTACGGAAGGCGGCCGAAGGCGATGCCCGTGTTGCGGCACTCTTGGGCAGTCGTTGGGGTTTCATCGACGCTGACCGATTGCCGCCTGAGGGCAAGATCTCGGTCGGCTGTTGTCGTACGACCGTCCACCTTGTACGGCTCGTGTACTACAGCTATAGCAACAACGTCGCCGTGGACGTGCGTATGAAAGAGGCGAGTGTGTTCAGCACGGCCCGCCTCGATGGCTATCTGCCTCCGGAAGGTCTGCAGGATGTGCAACGGGGGATCGAATTGGCCAAAGCAGATCCACGTCTTGCCGGGAAGGTCCAGCCACTTGAAGGGCATGGACTGCTGATGCACCCAGATCGGGGATTCTTCAGGAACGATCCGGGATACGGGCATCGCATTATTTGGATTACGTTCTCGCAAGGACAGGATGGCGATCCTAAATACTGGGCGGTCATCGATTTGACTGAGGATACGGTTCTCGATCCCGGAGAGGAACCGCCTCGCTCGTGAGAGGAAAAGAGAGATGAAACGAGTCGCGTGGAGTGGGTTGATCATCCTGATTGCCTTGATATCGTAGATGCCCTCGTTTGCAGAAACCCAGTCGGAACACATCAATTGGGGGCGCTGGAGTTTCGACTGGGAAGTTCGGGACAATACCGGCCTGGCTCTTCGAGACGTCACCTATGCGGACGAGCCGGTCCTCGCGAAGGCCAGCATGCCGGTCATCCGTGTGAAGTATGTCAAGCAGATGGTGTGGTGGAATCCGTTTACCTGGTTTGGGTCGCGTGCGGAAAGCGGGCGTTGTGGCCCGTTCCAGGATCGGTTGCGTTCGCAGGATCTTGTGCCGATCGTGAACTGCGGCAATCAGAAAGTCTGTGTTGAAAGCACGACCCAGAATAACATGAAATGGCTGGAACTCGGTGCGTATGCCAGGATCGGTGAATATCATATCTATCAGTCGTGGCACCTGTCTGAGGACGGTGAACTCCGG
>JANYBU010000122.1 GCA_025360665.1 Nitrospira sp. | reverse complement strand
AATCTTCCCTTCGCACAGGGTCTCGAACAGGCAGGTGGGCGAGTCGTCCGCCAGGCCACCGGGCATCTCGTCTTCTATCGCTCGGACGGTCTCCGGTTTCTTGCGACCGATCCGGATGAAAACCCTTACATGAATGCGAGTGGGGGATCGATGCCGGAGGCAATGTGGTCCTCTGCCGTGCTCGGATACGTTTGGATTGGGGGCAATGGGTCGGGTTGAAGCCGGCTGGTTTGGTGAATGAAACCAGCCTCAATCTTGCCAGTAAGCCTGGCTGGCAACAGCTCCAGGCCGACGATTTATGTGCAATGGCCGCGCAGGCGCTCCGGGTCCCGATTGAGGAAGTGCGGTTTTTCTATCGGGATGAGGATCTCTTGATCGGGCCGACCGGTAGGGCGACGATCCGCCAGAGGAAAGATGCCTTCTATGTGCTCCAGGACGGTGACTTCGAGCGGGCCAGCTTCATGTCCTGTATGGGGGCGATGAGTTGGTCCTCGATCGATTTCCTGCCGGTCGTCGAACTCTTTCAGTCACTGTTGCCGGGAACGGGGTCTGCGGTCTTTGAATTGATTCGCGGACTCTACGACGATCAGAATGAGGGGAGCCCAACCCCCCGACCCTTGCGATACCGAGGTATTCCCACCTATCCGTCGGAAGCGGCCTTCCGCTTGTTTAGTAGCTTCTTTACCCCGCAGGCGCCTGGTGGAAGTAACCCGTTCACGCTCTTCATGAATCCTGAACGGTCCAATCACGTCATCTGGCTACCGGCCGGTACGATGCCGATTCGATATTTCGATCAGCGCGCGGGGGCTTGTCTGACCTTCCAAGGCTGCTTGCTGCACAAGGTAACGGTGGCGTCAGATTCCTCCGGGCTGTCCTATATGAGTCCGAAAGGCCGTCGATTTGTCCCTTGCGATCGGAGCGCAGAGATTGCCGGAGCGCATGTCATCCTGAAGGATCGAGATCGTGAGACGACGTTGGCTGTGGCCCTGCCGCAAGGGAGCCTGGAACAGTCTGGTGAGCCAGTGGCCATGAGTCCAGTCGACTGGCGGTCGGTCTTTGTCCAGGGGGTTCCGCTCATCCCTCCTGCCGACGCTTACGGCGCGGTGTTGCTCTATCCGGAAGACGAATCTGAAATCGGTGAGTGCGCGGCGCAACCCTTTGTGGCCGATTACTTGCAAGATATTGGCGAGCAAGATCGGGAAATCGGCACAGCCCTTTCACGAGCCGAGCGCGTGCTCATCGACAATGGCGATGCCGTGGTTGCGACCTGCATCATGTTTGATCGGCCGAGAGACTATGCCGTGCTGGTGCGGTATCCGGCCTTTGCGCAAAAGCAGGCACAACAACTCTGGAGCGTCTGTGCCGAGTTGCAGCGGTGGGATTGGCTCTCGCGCATTCGATTCGTCCCAGCCGAAGGGCCGCACGATCGGGAAGCCCTCCACTCCTATGACCTGGTCTACCACTGGGTGCCCTATGACAGCGTAGACCTACCGGCCAGCCTGGCCGAACGCATGAAGGGGATCAGCCGCATTCTTCGGGGAGGAGGCAATGCGTTCGTCATCGGTCCGGCACAGCTGGGGCGGCAGGGGTCGTCCCACGGACTCCACGTCTGCTGGGAAGAACCGGTCGAACAGCTCCCCACGTTTCGGATGCATCGCACGATCCTGCCGAAGGCAAGGCTCAGGGCTGGTCTAACATTGTTCCACATGAAGAAGGTCTAACAGGATGCTGAAACAGCCCGCCAGCAGCGTTCTCGCATTGTTCAGACCCTCCACGTACCCCAGAGGGTACGTGGAGGCCCTTCACTCGCTGCGGCCTTGCTGGACGGCCTGTTTGAGCATCCTGTGGGAGCGTCTCTTGTTGGCTAACGTGCTTGCATCGGGTGTCCCAGATCGACTACGGTTGTTAAGATGAGCGAGCCGATTCAAGAACAGGTTGCCGGCGAGGAGCCGAGCGACAAGATCGTCATCTATTGGGAACGGGAGTATTCAACTGCCATCGCGCCGGAGCGACTCAAGCTCGACTTCATGCCGCATCGGCCGTTGTTGTCCGGGATGTCGCTGAACGAGCAGCAGACTGTGGCGGTCGAGGGCTACAAAGTGATCCCCGACGATTGTGGACCAGTGCGAACAGTGGGCCAGTACGGCTGGCTCATTCGGTCTCCGGTGGACTGCAAGATTCGCCGAACAGCCGATGGGGTCAAGTGGCAAGCGCCGCAGATCTTGCCGGACGAGCGGATTCTTGGCTACAAGTCGTTTTCAGGAACGTATGTCGATTTAATCTTTAACAGCGGATATCCCAAGCTCTGTTGCGGTATTCGGTTCTACTATCCCAAACAGGTGGGATTGATGATGAAGGACGTGCCGAACCACTTCTATCATTACCCCGAACGGACGTTTTTTGTGTGGGAGGGGGTGAAGACCCAAGAGTATAAACGCACGCCGAACATGTACGACTGGCTCCCGGACTATGACGCCTTCACTGCCAACTTTCTGTTGCAACTCACGAAACCGACGACCATCAAGCGTGGTGATCCCATCGGCATTGTGGTTCCGGTCCTGCTACCCAAACAGTTCACGCTCGAAGAGCTGAAGCCGAGGCGCTAAACGGTTTTTCAGGAGAAGCAACTGCTGGATTGGCTCAGGAAGGTCGCTTGTCTATGGCCTGCCTTTGACAAGCTTTGTGGCCATTGCCCTCACCCCGAGGTCTTTACCCTGAGGCGACATGACATTGGTCGGCGGGGCGTCAATGGTTGCATGGACGATGATCTGTTCACCTTCTGCGACCGTCACGACAGTGTCCCCTGTTTGGCACTTGATGACATACCACACATCGATAGAGCCGGTGTTGTCCTCGAGATCAAAATTCTGTCCGCATGTCTTTTGGCCAAATTGATCACTGCCGTCCTGAGTCCCCACGTTCTTCACGGTGCCTTTGAACACGAAAGACCGACGGTGATTCGCTTGTGGATTGATGATGATCGAGCCGATGGAAATAGGTTCATCACCAGCTGAAGCGATGCTGTGTTTTCCGAGTAGGCCTGCTGTGAGGATTAGTGAGCTCAGGAATGTGAAGTGAATGGATCGTAGTAAAGTGCGACCCAAGGGCACCATTAACCTCCAGGATTCGATGAAACGGAAATTCTTCCGCTCGACGAGTATGATCCTCTTGTACCAGAGAGCGATTTGGGCTCCAAATAGAAAAGTGATTTCGCATAAGTGAACGGTTATGTTTTCGCCTGGCTTGACAGAATTCCTCTGGTCTCAGTAAGATGTGTGAACCTTTAATGCTCATCCTGCGAGGTGAGTAAGGAGTGTCCATGGGCTTCAAGCAGGCTTGTGTCTGTCGACACACCCCAACCTTCTCGTCGGATCTCGATGAGAGGGTTTTTTTATGCACGGAATCAAAGCGATGAGCATCGCCCCACAGGATCGACCACAAGAACGGCTGGTAATGGATGCGGGAGACATCGCGCGGGCGGTCACCCGCATTGCCCATGAAATTCTCGAACGGAATAAGGGCGTACAGGCTCTGGCGTTGGTCGGGATTCGAACCGGGGGGGTGCATCTGGCTCATCGGCTGGTGAAGCGGATCCAAGAGATTGAAGCGGCGTCCGTGCCGATCGGCGATTTGGACATTACCCTCTATCGGGACGATCTCTCTTTGCGGAAGGAGCAACCGATTCTTCGCAAGACGTCGGTCCCGTTCGATATTTCCGACAAGATCATCGTGCTGGTCGACGATGTGCTCTTTACGGGGCGAACCATTCGCGCGGCGATGGATGGGTTGATCGATCTGGGACGACCGGCAGAAATTCAATTGGCCGTCTTGGTCGATCGAGGCCATCGTCAGTTGCCGATCAAGGCGACGTATATCGGGAAAAATATTCCGACGTCACGGGAAGAAAAGATCCAGGTGCTCTTGGAAGAAGAAGGCGAAGATGATCGGGTGGTGATCCTCAAGGCCTAGCCCGCATGATTTATGACGGTTCGTTGCGAAATCGCTGAGCCGCGTCGCGAGACCGGCGCGCGGAGCCCTGAGGCCCCGATGCGTACTCGTGCA
>JANYBU010000121.1 GCA_025360665.1 Nitrospira sp. | reverse complement strand
ACAAGCAGGTCGACGTCAAGGAGACCGGCTCAGTCATCCAGGTCGGAGACGGGATTGCCAAGGTCTATGGTCTCGACGGCGCCATGGCCGGAGAAATGCTCGAATTCCCGTGCGCTTGACCGGATCGCCTTCCTTGACTCCAACGTCATCGCCCATGAGCACGGCACCGACGTTGTCTTCTTCAAGGTTTAGCGCGATCCCATAGAGGCCGCCGGGGAATTCGAGCATTTCTCCGGCCATGGCGCCGTCGAGACCATAGACCTTGGCAATCCCGTCTCCGACCTGGATGACTGAGCCGGTCTCCTTGACGTCGACCTGCTTGTCGAAGCCTTTGATCTTTTCTTTGATGATCGAACTAATTTCTTCTGCCTTGATCTGCATGGCTACTCCTTAGTCAACAGACTCTGCATCGCTTGTAACCGGCCACGGACGGTGCTATCGACCACCGTGCTGCCGAGATGGATCTGCACGCCGGCGAGATGGCGTGCATCCGTATGAAAGCTCACATCGATTTGGCGCTTGAGCATTTCGCGCAAGCGAGTGCTGATTCGATCTTGTTCAGCTGGGGGCAAGGCCGCAGCTGAGGACACGGTGATTTGCTGGGTGCCTTTCGACGCATCGGCAAGTTTCGCGAAGGCCTCGGCGATTTCAGGGAGAAAGCCGACGCGATTCTTCTTCACCAACTGCGCGAGAAAGGTTCTTCCGACGGGAGGACACCCCAGGCGTGATCCGAGTTCTGCGAGGACGGCAATTTTGTCTTCAGCGCCAAAGGCCGGCGAGGCCACAACATGGCGCAGCGCGACCGAGTCCTTGATCGCGTGCCCCAACCCCGTTAAGGCCGCACGGGTTGGCTCAATGCTGGATTCGTCGAGTAGCTCGAAGAGTGCCTGTGCATAACGTCGCGCCACTGCTGTCTTAATCACTATTAGTGATCCGTTCGCTCTTCATTTTGACAAAGGTAGAAGCCTTCGTGCGCTCGCACGAAAAGCGGCGCGCCAAGTTAGCATTGGCAGATGAGGACTGTCAATACGATGGTGCGGATCATGAGGAGGCTACAATGATTGGATGATGCCGCCGCCGAGCACGTGATCGTTTCGATAGAAGACCGCGGACTGACCTGGGCTCAACGCGCGTTGTGGCTCATGGAAGAGAATGCGGAGAGTGCCCTCTGAAAGAGACTGAACGGTCGCAGGTGCGGCAGGAGTGGCATACCGGACCTTGACCTCGACCTCTGTTGATCCAGTGAGGAGTGAGGAATCGAAGAGATTCAGATCTGCGACGTCACACTGACCGCGACGCAATGACTCTTCTGCTCCAAGGACGACGGTATTGGTGGCAGGTTGTACTTGCTGCACATAGAGCCTGCGCCCGGTCGCAATACCGAGACCTCGTCGCTGGCCTGGAGTATAGAAGGCGATCCCCTCATGGTCGCCTAAATATTGGCCTTCATCGTCCACGAAGGCCCCTGGCTTCTTGGCGGCAGGCGCTTCCTTCTCGATGAAGGTTCGATAATCACCGTGGCTCACGAAGCAGATTTCCTGGCTTTCCTTCAATTCGTCCGCGGGAAGGCCCAAGGCCTCTGCTTCCTTCCATACGTCCGTCTTCTGCATGCCCCCCACAGGAAAGAGAAGACGAGCGAGCCAGGACTGACGAAGACGATAGAGGAAATAGCTTTGATCTTTCTTGGGATCGGCTGCTCGCTGGAGAGTCGACAGCCCTTTGGATTCGCCAATGCGAACATAGTGGCCTGTGGCCACAAAATCGATCCCGCGTACGTCCGCAAGCTCGACGAGACCCCGCAGTTTGACGCGCTCATTGCATCGAACACAGGGATTGGGCGTTGTGCCTTCGAGATAGCCGGCAATAAAGTCGTCGATGACGCCGGCACGAAAGGTTTCTCTGGTGTCGACTACCTCATGCGGAATCTTCAATGTCTGCGCGACATACCGGGCGATGCCAACCTTACAGCACCCACGTTCTTCCCAGCGCTTAGAGACCAAGACTGTTTCGTCTTCGTGTTCCCAGACTTGAAAGGTGACGCCATGCACGTCGTAGCCCTGGCGAACCAGAAGCGCTGCGGCGACAGAGCTGTCCACTCCACCGCTCATGCCAAGGAGAACTGTAGGGCGAGCCATAAGGTCGCTATTGTACTGGGGAGACAGGAAAAGGGCTAGGGGGCTGTTTCCTGCGGCTAATGAGCAGATGCAATAAGGCCCTGAGACGCGTCGGCCGAAAGGGCGCGTTCGGCGCTCCAATGATGAGCGCCCATGTCACACATGCCATGGAAATGAGAGCCTTCTTCGATCGCAATGACAGGGGTTCTGATATCGCCGACAAGAACACCGGGCTTAAGGATGTGAATCTTTTCCATGGCAGTGATGGTGCCATTGATCTTGCCGCTATTCATGAGCACCCCAGCTGATACGATGCCATCGATCACGGCATGCTCTCCGACGATTAACGTTCCGGTCGTATAGATCTCGCCTTCGACGTGCCCATCAACCCGAACGGTGCCATCAAAAATTACGACGCCTTTGAAGTCCGCGCCTTTCCCCAGGAGTGTAAAGTTCTCGCTGTCCTGTTCGACTTGCTGGCCCCGTTCTTTCTTTGCCCACATAATCGCCTCCTAAGACTCTTCCCACACATGCATGGTCCATCACCACACAAAGAACGCGCAGGATACATACCTAAATAATAATATCCCCCTAACCGTTGACTCGCTTAATGCTAGGGGGCACTATCATTCCGACGGGATGCAGGGAAACGTCCCGAGGGAGCTCGCGCACGCCGTGAGCCATTTCCAGTGCACCGTTGAATAGCACGCCATCTTCCATTGAAAGGACCGGCGCCTTGACGCTCCCATTCATCACGGCCGGAGCCCGGAGCTTGACGCACTCTTTCGCAACGACATCCCCGGTAATCTTACCTTTACACACAATCGTTCCGGCGGTAATTTTTGCCTGGATGACGGCGTCTTCACCAACCAGGAGCACACCATCAGTATGAATTTCTCCGTCGAGATACCCGTCAATTCTCACTGTCCCACTATAGGAAATAGTGCCTTTGAACTCAACCCCCTTTCCGACAAAGGCACTAATGTCCCCGGCCCCGTCGGCAATTGAGCTGGCAACTACCTTCGTCATCTCTTTGCCTTCCTGCTCGCTTGAGCTCATCTCTTCTTTATTGTCCTGCCCCCACATGAGCGCGCCTCCTCGAGTTGATGACTCCACTATTCCAGCGCAGTTGTAATGCTGTATGGGAAATAGTCGGTAAGATAAGAAATAGATAAAGTCATGAGTACGTAGAAGCAACAAGTATGCCTCTACCTCTCATGAATTCTACGAAATAAGAATGCGGTATGGATTAATTCAGAAGAGTCTCGAGGATCCCGTCGAGTTCAGGAGGAGAAAAGTAGTGAATGACAATTTTTCCGCCATGTCTTCCTTTTTTGATCATGACTTTGGTCCCTAATCGTTTTTGCAATCGCTCTTCAACATCAGACCAGGGTGTTCGCCGTAATTCCGTTGCTCCGCGTTTCTTTGCAACCGATGAGGATTCAATGAGTTTTTCCGTCTCCCTCACCGATAAGGCTTTTGAAACCACAAGCTGGGCGACTCTAAGCTGTTCATTTTGGCCGGAAAGACCAAGAATCACTTTGGCATGTCCCATGGAGAGCTGATTCGTTTCGATCAGCTGTTGGACCTCTGATGGAAGATTTATTAGACGCACGACATTGGCAATTGATGATCGCTCGCAACCGACTCGTTGCGCAATTATGTCCTGAGTCAGTCCAAATTCGTTCATCATCCGATGGTAGGCTCTGGCCATTTCCATGGGATTGAGATCTGATCGCTGAAGATTTTCCACCAGTGCCAGGACGACAGATTCTTCGTCTCCGCAATTGCGAATGACGGATTGAATCGTTTCCAGCCCCGCTTCTTTTGCCGCGCGCCAACGCCGTTCACCGGAAATGAGTTCGTATATTCCGTCGCCCTTGCGGCGCACCAAAATTGGTTGGAGCAATCCACTTTGCTTCAATGAGGCCGTGAGTTCCGCCAGCTCATGAGGGGAAAACGTTTGTCTCGGCTGATACCGATTCGGCACAATCGCATCGACCCGCAAGTGTTGAACATCCGGCATTTCAGGCATCGACGCAGGCTTGGCGGCAGGCAGCAATGCGTCGAGTCCTCTACCGAGCGCTTTTTTCTCCATGGCTCACAAACTCCTTGGCTAAAGACAAATAAGCTTGGGCTCCTGCCGATGCGACGTTATACAACATGGCTGGACGTCCATAACTTGGAGCTTCGGCAAGTGCCACATTTCGAGGGATCACGGTGCTGTAGACGACGTCTTTGAAATATTCGCGAACTTGCTCAACGACTTGACGCGCCAACGTATTCCTCGCATCGAACATTGTCAAGACGATCCCTTCCAACTGGAGTTCCGGGTTAAAAGACTGACGAACTCGATCAATGTTTCCAACCAAGCGGCTTAACCCCTCCATGGCATAGTATTCACATTGAACCGGAACTAAAATGCTGCGCGCTGCAACCAGCGCATTCACCGTCAGAATCCCCAATGTCGGAGGGCAGTCGAGAAAAATAACGTCGAATAGTTGCTCAATATCTCGCAAGAAATGTCGAAGCAGTTTCTCCCGCTCTTCAATATTCACCATCTCTATTTCGGCACCGGACAAGTCAGCATTTGCCGGCAAAAGTGACAAACCGTTCACTTCTGTGACTTGCACAGCATCCTGAAATTTCACATAGTTAACCAGGCAGTTATACACGGTGGTCGTTAGGGAACGTGGGTCGACACCCAGCCCGCTTGTGGCGTTCCCTTGCGGATCCATATCCACAAGTAAGACACGCTTACCTAGAAGTGCGACACCAGCGGCAAGATTCACAGCTGTTGTGGTCTTTCCTACGCCACCCTTTTGATTTGCAATCGCTACAATCTTTGCCATATTTAAGGTTGAGCCAATCACTCTCACATACTCACCACGAATGTTCCACGTGGAACTTATACATATAGTATTGATTATATTATTAATTAAACTTCTCAACCACTGTGACTACTCTCTTTCCAGATCCTTGTGGAAGAACAAGAGCTGTTTCGTTCACAAGATTAAACTCTTCTCCGATTTCATGATCATTCATAGACTCTGTTCGATACAAGACGACTTTTCCTTTTGAAACCAACAGGGCAGGAATGTGTTTTCTTATTTCCTCAAACTTCAAGGCCCTTACGACGATCATGTCAACAACGTGGTGGACTGGCTGTTTGGCATATTGTTCAATGGTGCCGTCAAATGTGGAGATACCACGAAGCTTCAATAGACCGATCACTGAGTTAAGGAATGAGCATTTTTTCTGAACTGGCTCAACTAGAACCAGTTGCAAGTCAGATCTCATAATTTTTAGTGGAATGCCAGGAAATCCTCCACCAGACCCCACATCAAGCACTACAGCCTGTTCCGGAAAACCTGTCGCAATAAGCGCAGCGAGTGAGTCAACGAAGTGCTTGATGATGATTTCCCTGGGATTGATGATCGCCGTGAGATTGATCGTCTTATTCCACTCAATCAGATGAGCGAGATAGCGCATGAGCTGCTCGGCCTGGCTATTCCCGATAGTCAGCCCAAGTTCACTTACGGAACTAATCGTGAATTCGTGTAATTCTGGCTCATGTTCCACGTGGAACAATTACGTGAATCAGCAGATGAGGTCAAGACATTCCGGAATGGACAGTTAAAAACTCCGCATTCGCTCGTCTAGGATGAAACTTGTAGAAGACTATCTCGACTGGATTCGCCCTTGCATTTTTCGAGGGCCACTAGGAGAAGAGAAATTGCCGCTGGCGTGACTCCTGAAATTCTCGATGCCTGGCCAATAGACGCGGGGCGAACTTTTTTTAGCTTTTCTCGGACCTCTCGCGAGAAACCAGGAGTCCCATCGTAATTGAAGGTTAGCGGAATGGGCTTTGTTTCGAGCTTTTTGAATCGCCCTATCTGTTGCAGTTGGCGCTTGATATAACCTGAATACTTAACTTGTAACTCTATTTCATCAGCAGTTTCAATATCTTGTACTGCGCTCACATCAAGTGCCTCTAACAGAGTCTTATAGCTCGCCCCCTGGCGCCGTAAAAGTTGAGCCGCTGTGCAGGGCCCAGAGATTTCCTCAATCTGAACCTTGGCTAGGCGTTCACGAACAGCTTCTGTGAGTCTTGGTCGAAGCTCTTCGAGCCGTACGAGCTCAGATTCAATTGCTTTCTGTTTTAACTGGAACCTTGCATAGACTTCGTCGCAGATCAACCCAACTTGCCGTCCAGTATCGGTTAATCGAAGATCAGCATTTCCATGGCGCAACAATAGGCGGTATTCTGCCCGTGATGTAAACATGCGATAGGGCTCACGTGCATCTTTTGTAATGAGATCGTCAATTAACACGCCGATATAGGCCTGCGACCGGTCGAGCACTAATGGCAGCTCGCCTCGAAGTCTAAGGACTGCATTGATCCCGGCCATCAGACCCTGAGCCGCTGCTTCCTCATATCCGGATGTCCCATTGATCTGTCCCGCGTGGTATAGACCGGCCAGAAGCTTGGTCTCCAGAGTCGGGTGCAATTGCCGTGGAGGAAAGTAGTCGTACTCGATCGCATACCCAGGCTTGAGCATGATGGCTTGATCTAACCCAGGGATCGTCTTCAGCATCGCGGCCTGCACATCAACCGGTAGACTGGTGGAGATCCCGTTGGGATAAAATTCACGGCTATCCAACCCTTCCGGCTCGATAAAAATCTGGTGACGTTCTTTGTCTGCAAAGCGTACGACTTTATCTTCGATCGACGGACAGTACCGCGGCCCCACCGACTCAATGATGCCGCTGTAGAGCGGTGACCGGTCTAGATTGCGCTGGATCAACTCGTGCGTCGCACGACTGGTGTGGGTCAAATGACAGGGGAGCTGCCGGTTCTCAATCCGGTCTGTCCGATACGAAAATGGCGGCGGTGGATCATCGCCCGGCTGCGGCACCATCACGGAAAAGTCGATGGTCGCCCCATCCAAGCGAGGAGGCGTGCCGGTTTTGAGCCGGCCCACTTCGAACCCCAGGTCGCGCATACAATCAGACAGGTGCTCGGCTGACGCCTCTCCGGCTCGTCCCGCAGGAAAATGATTCAAGCCGATATGGATAAGTCCCTTAAGAAATGTACCTGATGTTAGAATAACAGCCTTCGCCTGAATGTGATCACCGCGATCCGTCACCACGCCTGTAATCGCACCGGCATGCGTCAGCAAGCGATCGACCGTCCCCTCGCCGATGGTCAGCCCTGCCTGCAGGCGCAACGTTCGTTGCATGGCGTCTCGGTACAGTTTCTTGTCGCATTGGACTCGGAGGGCTCGCACCGCCGGTCCTTTACTCGTATTGATGAAGCGGAACTGGATGCCGGCTTGATCGGTGTTCCGCGCCATCTCCCCACCCAGCGCATCGATCTCCTTTACCAGATGTCCTTTGGCGATTCCCCCGATCGCCGGGTTGCACGACATCTGCGCGATGCGGTCGTGATCCATCGTGAGCAGCAAGGTTTGCGCACCCATGCGCGCCGCGGCCAAGGCGGCCTCACAGCCGGCATGACCCCCGCCCACCACAATGACGTCAACCACCTGTCCCACGTTCAACCTTTTCCTACTTGCCGATACAGAATTCTGAAAAGATCCGACCAAGAATCTCGTCCGTCGTAATAGCGCCCGTAATTTCTCCGAGCGCGTCGGCTGCAGCGCGAACATCGATCGAGACAAGCTCCCCAGCCATCCCACACTGCACAGACTCAAGAGCCTGGCCCAAGGATTCACCAGCCCGGCGCAATGCGTCACGATGTCGCACGTTCGTCACCGTGACACTCTCCGCTGCCTCAAAGCCTCTGGACACTAGCTGGGCACGAAGAGCCGACTTCACCATCTCAACCCCCAAACCTGTCTTCGCCGAAATAGCGTACACCCGATGCCCCACAAGGGCGGAGTCCGTCTCCACAGTATCGGCAAGATCCGCCTTGTTCAGCACCACCACATGCTTGAGATTTCTGACCGCACTCAAGAGTTCCCGATCATCGCTCGTGAGGGGCACACTCCCATCCATCACCACTAACAAGAGGTCCGCCTCGTCCTGTGCGGCACGCGTCCGTTTAATCCCTTCCTGCTCGACTATATCTTCGGTTTCCCGCAAGCCTGCCGTATCAATTAAACGAATCATCACTCCGTCAAGATCGATGGATTCCTCAATCACATCCCTCGTTGTCCCAGGAATGGCCGTCACAATCGCCCGTTCTTCCCTCAGGAGACGGTTCAACAAGCTGGACTTGCCGACATTCGGGCGGCCAAGGATGACGACGCGCGCCCCTTCCCGCAAGATCCGTCCCTCCTGCGCCGTCGCTTCCAGTTTCTGAACCACGGCACACGCCGCCCCTACGATACGCACCAGTTCATCACGTTGAAGAAAAGAAATATCTTCACCCACAAAATCGATCCCTGCCTCCACATGGGCCAACACCGTCAGGAGAGAGGTCCGAGCCTGTTCCACCTCCCGAGCGAGATCACCCCGCAGCTGGCGCTGAGCGATGTTCAATCCGGCGGATGATGTGGCCCTGATTGTATCGAGTACCGCTTCCGCCTGGGAGAGATCCAACCGCCCGTTGAGAAAGGCCCGCTTCGTAAACTCTCCCGGCTCCGCCATCCGTGCACCGGACTCGATACAGACCGTACAGACCATCCCAAGCACCAACGCCCCGCCATGAGACTGAATCTCCACCACATCCTCTGCCGTAAACGACCGTGGAGCCTTCATATAAACCACGAGCGCCTCATCGAGGAGGCCCGATACAGGTGGGCGTTTATGAACGACTCTCGCCTCTTCCCGCTTGCCCGACGCAGGAATCACAAGATCGGCAAGATGTAGTGAATGCGAGGAAACCGATGAGAGGGGATGACCAGACCGCAACCGAACAACTTGGGAAGCGACGACAAGCGCCTGAGGGCCACTCAGCCGAACGATCCCAATGCCACCCTCGCCTGCGGGCGTGGCAATGGCACAGATCGTATCTTCGAGCCCTCCATGCATGACGACTCTTTCACTAGCAGGCGCGGCATAACCTTTCGGCACAGCAGACTTCGATGGCCTGCACAACTGGAACAACGGGACGCGAGACTAGCGGGATAGGCCCGACACTCGGAACCATGGCTTGCGTGTCGCGCTAGGCCTGCCCGTCGTGCGCTTAGTCGCTGGCGGACTGTTTCAGCATTCTGCTAGGTGGCCGCTCTCATTATCAGTGGACCTGTATTGTAGCGGGCAGCGTACCGAGAGGCGCCTACGCGTTCGTGCCGCCACCCTGCTCGGCCCCTGCCGCGACGAATGCCTTGTTGCGAAATAGAAAACGATCCGTGATCAATTGCTGGGAGATGGTCAGGGCATTGTTCGTCACCCAATACAACACAAGGCCCGCAGGAAAATTTACGAACAGGAATGTCATGCCCACCGGGAGTACCATCATGATCTTCGCCTGTGCCGGATCCATCGTGGTGGGCGTGATCTTCTGTTGGATAAACATCGTCACCCCCATGATCACCGGCAACACATAGTAGGGATCCTGCACCGACAAATCGGTAATCCAGAGCATGAAAGGGGCCTGGCGCAAATCGATCGTCGTGTAGAGGACATTGAACAGGGCCACGAAGACCGGCATCTGCAAGATCATCGGGAGAAAGCCGCCCAGCGGATTCACTTTCTGATCCTTATACAGCTTCATTAGCTCTTTGTTCAGACGGTCGCGGTCACCCTTATATTTCTCCTGGACTTCTTTGATCTTGGGTTGGATCAGCCGCATCATTCTCATCGACTTGTAGCTCTTGTATTGCAGCGGCACAAATAACAGCTTGATCGCCATCGTCAGCAGGATGATGGTGACCCCATAGTTATAGGCATAGTCATGGATGAATCGCAGCACATAAAAGATCGGCTTGGCGACCGACTTCACAACAGTCCAACTGCCGAAGATGAAGAATCCGAAATCGATCGTATCTTCTAGGCCCACGTTCAACGAGCGGAGCATGTCATATTCCTTCGGGCCTGCATACAGCTGAAGCGCAACCGAGGACGCGACCATCCGCACCCCAGCCGACACGATCTTATTGTCCTTAGTGCCTTCATTCTTGGCCAGCGCGGCCGTACCCTGTTTTGGTATCAACACCGATACAAAGTACTTATCGTGCAATGCGGCCCACTGAACCGCCCCCTTGCGCTCAAGTTCCTTATCTGGCATCTCCTTTTCGACTTTGTCGTCAACCTGCGAGGCCGATCCGATCACACCGATGAACCCACTACCCCATTCCACGATACCGAAATTAGTCCCCAACACGACATCATAGGGTTCGGTCACGCCCTCCATGGCGACCGATACATCCACCACATAACTATCGTGATGAAAGGTCAGCCGTTTCTCCACACCGAGATGGGTGGCTGGATCGTGGAACTGCATCGTGACATGTCCAACGGGATGCGAGGCATCGAGAGTGGTGAAATCTTTCTCAATATTATAGAGGCCTTCTCGAATCGTCTTGTCGGTGTCGGCATTCGCCACCGTAATCGAGAGTGGGCCTTTGAACTTCCCCTCTTGATAGACGAGTTGCACCGGCTTCTTTTCGGGGGGCGGCGTATGGTATCGCTTCAGCTCCCAACTTCGAATTACCCCACCCCGATTCGACAGTCCGACTCGAACCAGATCCGTTTCAACCGTCACCGTCTGTTCCAATGTTGATGGCGAAATATCCGACGAGGGACCGGCGGACTTTGGACCCGATTGGGTTGGGACGCTCAGACCGGTCGAACCGCTGTCCTTGCCTGTCACGAGCGCGGGAGCTGACCCGCGCTCCACGGAAGAGGAGCCCGGGTCAGCTCCGTCCTGAGCAGGAAGCGACTCAGGAAGCCACCCCATCTTCTTGAGGACCACGTCATATCCCAGGATGAGCACTACCGACAAAATGAGAAAGATGACAACGCGTTTATCCATAATAGACCGTTACCCGATATGAACAATTAAGACCCGACTACTTCACAGAACCCATTCCCCCAGGATGAAACGGGTGACATTTCAGCAAACGGCAGGTCGCGAGCTGCCGTTTGCTGACCATCCCATCCCGACCGATTACGGCACTCGCATAGTGGGAGCAGGTCGGCTCACAACGGCAGGCTGGCCTAAGGAACGGCGAGATCCAATATCGATAGCCGCCAAGCAGAGAAAGAGACAGCACTGGCACACGCTAGTCCTCATGGACGCAAAACAGCCGTTGGCGCTGGAGCGACGACAGCCATGCCTCTTTCAAGACGGCAAACGGCTGCGCAATCGAATCCCGCTTGGGGAAGACCACAAGGGCGTGCCCAGGGAGCAGTTGACCGCGCAGCTGACGCGTGAGCTCCCGAAACAAGCGCTTCACCAGATTTCGGCTGACGGCTCCCCCGAATCGCTTCCCCACCACAATACCGACCCGGCTGCCACTCACGTCAGTCCGGCAAATCACCACATTAAACAGGGCCGTCGAGATGCGACGGCCGTGCTGCTTGGCGTACTCGATGTCGCGGCTACGTTTCAGGAACAGATCCCTGTCACCGCCACCCTGCGGCATCGCCATTATCCTGTGAGAAGGCCAGCTTGCACAGGACTTCTCCTTCGAGACCAGATCTCCAGACTCGGTCATGACCACACACCGTCATCCTGTATAGGGAACTACCTTGTCTGGGGCACGTTACGGAGGGCGAAGATTCCTTCGCGAAGCCCTAGCCAGCGTCGCTTAGCCTATACGGTCAAGCGGGCCCGCCCCTTCGCGCGACGACGAGCCAAGACCTTCCGGCCATTCTTCGTGCTCATCCGTTTACGGAATCCATGCTCGCGTTTTTTCTTGAGGTTCGATGGCTGCGCAGATGTAAACGACATGCGATCACTCCTTGCCTAAAAAGACTCACGGATGAACGCAACATTATAGGGACGAGGTGAGACCCTGTCAAATTACGTGCTATCCATTCAGGAACGATCACCTTGCCCTAGACCATCATGATGTACATACTCTCTAGCAGGATGCTCAAAAGTCTACCAGCCTGTATTGTTCATTTGGTCTGTTCGATCTGTCTGGTTTGTTTGCTTGAATGAGACTAACCAGATAGACCGGACAGACTGGGCTTGTGCTACACGCGCGGACCCTCGAATTTCTCGCGTGCCAACATAGTTTTCCTGCGGCCTGCTTATACCCCGAGGGACAGCAGTCCTAACCCATTGATAACTCTTTCGTATTGAGGCGATTATGTCGCTGACAGACTAGATTGCCCCAGGGTTTCGTGAGCCTCGCAATCTTTCACATCGCTATATTGCTGTAACAGCTCAGATTCCTCCCAGCCCTTGTTATGCCGTTCCTGGCATTACCCTTGCGCATTAACTAGAACACTCACCATCTTGCGTGGAAGAGCGCCAATGAAAATCGAACATGAGTTGAACGTTGACTCTCCGTCGGCTTTTTTTGAGAGGAAGGAAATTAGTAACGTCCGTAGAAAACTGGTGCCCGCTCTGGAAGCTAATGGCAACGCGGCGTTTCGTAGAGGTCGAGGTGTCTCCGACTTAAACGTGAAACGAAAACCGGCCTCATTACGAATCAGTGGGTTGCGAGCACACAAATGACTCTTTCAAGTTCAACCGGATGCGTTAAGTTATCTCTCAATCAGGTGCAGAGGGCAATCGACACAGCAGGCTATCCGACCGTACACACTAAGGCGAAAGCCATTCATGATAAGAGTCCGGCCGTTTCCCGAGAAGTCGAGGCAGCCCTTGCCATGATCGGAAAAGGAAGACCCTCTGCCGCAATAAAGCGAAGTAAGGTAGACTTGCCATATGCTTAGCCATTCTCCTCGACTCACATGGGCGATCTTGGGATGGGGAGCCTTGGCGCTAGCCGGCTCCCTCTCTGGCTGCGTGGAGGCTGTGCCTCAAGACGTGATCGAGGCGGTTGAGAACATCGATCGAGACTTGATGGAATTACGGGCAGCTGAATTCTCGCCGACCGACTATACCCAGTTCGCACACCAGTGGATGGCCCTAAAAGCTCGTGCCCAGGCCGATGAAGATCTGATCCGTTGGCCGTGGGAGCCCAACGACTTGGAAGTTGCCCTTCGCCGGCTACAAGAAGAAGGGTCCCACACGGTCGCCCGCCTCACGAAGGAACGTGAATCGCTCCGCCGCTCAGCCGAAGACAAGATCGCCCGGGTCGAGGATCGATTCCGGATGATGACCCAGCAAGTCAGTGCCATCGATAGTCGGCTCGTGTTGGGACAGAAACCCGTTGAAACCGACCTACTCATGAAGCAGGCCCATGCGTTCTATGAACAGGGTCGGTACGACCGTTCTCTCGACGCGTCTGACCAGGCTGCGCAGAATCTGACGACGCAAGCGGCCATACTGATCAGCGAATTGGGGCGGTACGCCGATCGTGATCGAATCAGCCGATGGCAACAGATGGCCCAGGACACCATCACCTGGTCACATATTCATCGAGCCTCGGCGATTATCATCAACAAGGCGGATCGAGTGCTGACCCTCTACAGAAACGGAAAGAAGGTGCTGTCATACCCCGTCCGGCTTGGGTTCAATGGCATTCGAGAGAAGCTGCACCAGGGCGACGGCGCCACCCCGGAAGGTCGCTATCGGATCAGCAACAAGCGCGGGCAGGGGCAGACTCAGTTTTACCGGGCCTTGGTTCTCGACTATCCCAACGAAGACGATCGACGACGTTACCAGCTCGGGCGGAAGACGGGACAGATCCCGCCATCGATAGCCATCGGGGGACAAATCGAAATCCACGGAGTTGAGAATGAACTGATGGCCCAAACATTGGGGAGTGTCATGCTAGACAATCCGCAAATGGCCCTTCTCTATGACCGAGTCGAGAAGGGGACGCCGGTCACCATCGTCGGCGCGCTACACGAACAGAACTCGGTAGCGCTGACCTTAGCAACGCTCGATGATCGAAGGGAAGAAACTTGAGCAGGACTCATAAAGCGCATTTTCCTATCTCTCTTGTCGGGCTTAATCGGCCTCACCCTCGTCACCCTCGTGCAGATCAGCGGCATACCGGCCTCTGACGCGTCAACCACCCGACCACCGCCATCGATCCCGCCCTAATCCATACGCTCCAAGTCCGCTATAAGACCCTCGCCAAACAACTGACCTAATTGATGCCGGCAACATGTAGGCTTCACCCACCCCTGACGATCCTCGTTCTCACTCATACTGATGACAATCCCTGGCAATGGGCCACCCAACGAGGACGCGCATGGTGGCGCAGGCCCCCATCATGGGGTGCACCCTCTGGACAGAAGACAGGCCTCCATCATCACCTTCCCGTCTCTCTCGAGCATGTGCAATCTCTCCCCTGGATAGTGACCGAAGGCATGCCCTGCCTGATCCGTCGAACCACGACGATCTAGGTGAGGCCTCATGTTTGTGTTTCTCTCATCCGATATCTACAATACTTGAAAGGCTTGCCATGAAACTCCAGATGGATCGATCGTTCTCATCGGAACTTCAATCCCTCGTCGCTGCGGGGAACGCACGACTCTCCGCATCCCATGCGGTCGAGCGACTGTGGGCCCGCGACCATCGACTCTGGAAACAAGATCCCACCGACATCACCGACCGCCTCGGCTGGCTAACCATCATCGAGTATATGAAAGATCGGACCGAGGAGTTGCAGACCTTCGCCGCTTCGGCCAAGAAGCGCGGCATCCGCGACGTGGTCCTGCTCGGGATGGGTGGCAGCAGCTTGGGACCGGAAGTCCTGCGGTCCTCATTTGGCTCAAGCAGTGGGTTCCCGCGCTTGTGGGTCCTCGATTCCACCGTTCCCGGCTGGATTCGACAGGTCACGCGGGCGATCGACCCGGCTCGAAGCCTGTTCATCCTCGCCAGCAAATCTGGCGGGACCATCGAAGTCATGTCCCTCTTTGCCCACTTTTGGGAACTTGTTCACAAGAGCAAGGGCCCCCAAGCTGGTGAACAGTTTCTCGCCATTACCGATCCCGGAACCGGATTAGAAAAATTGGCCGCAGAGCACCAGTTCTGGCGAATTTTTAGCAGCCCGCCGGACATCGGTGGACGGTATTCGGTCCTGTCCTATTTTGGATTAGTCCCTGCGGCAATGATGGGGATCGATGTCACACGATTACTCACGCGTGCCACAGCCATGGCCCAGGCCTGTCAAATCCAGCCCTCACTTGGACAGAACCCCGGTGCCGACCTTGGCGCAACGATGGCCTCACTGGCGCAAGCAGGACGCAACAAGATCACCCTGATCACATCACCACAGATCACGGCATTTGGTTTGTGGACGGAACAGCTCCTCGCGGAAAGCACCGGCAAGGAAGGAACCGGCCTCATCCCCGTGGCAAATGAACCAATTGTCTCACCGACCGCCTATGGCACGGATCGGCTTTTTGTCTATCTGAGGTTAAAGAGAGATCAGAATAGACAGCTCGACCGACACATCGCCGGGCTCGCGCGACAGGGCCATCCAATCTTGACGCTCACGCTCCAAGACCGTTACGATCTCGCGGCAGAGTTTTTCCGGTGGGAAGTCGCCACCGCCCTGGCAGGCCACCTTCTGGGGATTCACCCGTTCGATCAACCGAACGTCCAAGAAAGCAAAGACAACACCGCCCGCGTACTGGCAACCGTCCAGTCCACCGGCCGGTTGCCGAAACAGACTACCACGACCGCGGCACAAGCCGCTGCACAACTCAAGCGACAGTGTCGGTCGGGTGCCTACGTCGCCATCTTGGCCTATACGACACCCTCCTCCAAGATGGAACAGGCCATTCGCTCGCTCCGAAGAGCGCTCGTCTCCCATCACCATGTGACCACGACAGCCGGCTATGGCCCGCGCTATCTCCATTCGACAGGCCAACTCCACAAAGGGGGACCGAGGATCGGAATTTTCCTACAACTCGTCGATCAGATGATTCCGGATCTCAACATTCCCGGAAAACCCTTCACCTTTCGCACGCTCGCGCAGGCCCAAGCCGCCGGCGACATACAGGCGCTACAAGCTCATGAGCAACAGGCCATCCTCTTGCCTTTGGGCAAGAACCCCATCGCGACGATTCAGGCGCTGACGAAGTTCCTCGCCCCTCGTACGCCGGCTCGTCGTCCAACCATACGGCGCACCAAAGGCAGGCGCACCCGTAAGAAATAGGATGGCCCGCCCCCCCGAGATCCGCATCTCTCACGACAGTGAAACATGGGCCGCGGCAGCAGCGGAACTCGTGTACGCGGTGGGCCAAGAGGCCGTTCGCGCGAACGGTCAATTCCTCATCGCCCTCTCCGGCGGCACGACGCCGGAAACCCTCTACCGAGCCCTGGCCTCTCCCGCTTTCGCCGATCGCTTCGATTGGTCCAGGACCACCTTCTTTTTTAGCGACGAACGCTGCGTCCCTCCGAATGATCCTCGGAGCAACTACGCCTTGGCCCACAAAACCCTGTTCACCCCTCTGAAAATTACGCCCTCACAGGTCTATCGTATGGCAGGGGAATCCCGTAACCCAGAGGCGGCGGCCCATGAGTATGAACAGCAATTGCGTCTTGCGACAAAAACTTCACCATCGGCCCAGCCATCCCTTGATCTCATCCTCTTAGGGTTAGGCGAAGACGGGCACACAGCCTCTCTGTTTCCTGGGTCACCAGCCCTTCGGGACAACCAGCGCATGATTGCCGTGACCCAATCTCCGAAAGATCCTCCGACCAGACTAACCATGACCCTAGGTGTGATCAACCAGGCGAGTGTGATACTGTTTCTCGTCGCGGGAGCTGGCAAAGCAGGAGTCGTGAGAGCCATTCTCGATTCGAAGACCGAGGCAGAACGGCAACTCCCCGCCGCGCTGGTCGAACCAGAGGGAGGTCGCCTCATCTGGTTCCTCGACCAAGCTGCGGCATCCGAGCTTCCAAGACATCAACAGCGGACGAGCGCATGAGGGCAGGATGATTGTTGCCGGAGATATCGGGGGCACAAAAACTCACTTGGCCCTGTTCGAATGGAAGAAGGATCGCGTCGATCCCGTCCGATTGGAGTCATTCCACAGTGCCGATTACACCTCGCTCGAGGACATGCTTACTGAATTTCTCGTCCCGCCAAAGCCCCCGACACCGATCGACGAATTCGCAACCAAGAAGAGCGCCGCTGCCGAGCCGGAACCGGAGCGCTCAGCGGAAGAACCGCTGAAGATCAACGCGGCCTGTTTCGGCATCGCCGGTCCCGTCATTCAAAACCGTTGTCAGACGACCAACCTCCCATGGGTGGTCGATGGCGCAACGCTGGCGAAACGTTTCAACATACCGAGAGTGAAGCTACTCAACGATCTCGAAGCCATGGCCCACGGAATTCTCTTGCTTAGACCGGACGAAGTCGAAATCCTCAACGCCGGAACTCCACCACCGCACCACCAGGCGCTCGCCCTAATCGCGGCGGGAACCGGACTAGGCGAATCCATCCTCTTCTGGAACGGCTCGCGCTATCAGCCTATGCCGTCGGAAGGCGGCCATGCGGACTTCGCACCGAACGATGACAACGAAATTGAACTGCTACGCCATCTACGGAGTAACTACCTGCACGTGAGTTATGAACGAGTCTTGTCCGGCCCCGGCCTGCATGCCATCTATGACTATGTGCGGGACAGCAAGAAAAATGAGCCGACCTGGCTCTCGGAACAAATCAAAGCCGGCGACCCTGCTGCAGTGATCGCCGCAGCTGGGCTCAAGGGGCAGGCAGACATCGCTAAACAGGCGCTCGACCTGTTCGCCTCCATCTATGGCGCCGAAGCAGGCAATCTTGCCCTAAAGGCCATGACACTCAACGGCGTGTATCTGGGCGGCGGCATCGCACCGAAGTTGCTGGCTAAACTCAAAGACGGAACATTCATGAAGGCCTTTACCAACAAAGGTCGCTATAAACGCTTGATGAGTTCGATCCCGGTCAAAGTGGTGATGAATCAGCAGACCGCCTTACTCGGCGCCGCATCCGTCGGCGCAGCCCTCCCCCATACCCCCGCATCATGATGAGCAACCAGGACCTCGATAGCCTGAAGAAGGCCGCCGCGATAACAGCCGTCGAATTCGTCCGCGACGGGATGGTCGTTGGCCTCGGGACCGGCTCAACGGCCAAGCATATGGTCATCGCGCTGGGAGAAAAGGTCCGCGCGGGCATGACACTTCGCGGAGTACCCACGTCGAAGGAAACGGCCACGCTCGCCAAGCAACAAGGAATCATCCTCATCGATGCCGATAATGCCTGGGTAATCGATATCGCGATCGACGGGGCAGATCAGGTCGATCCTGGCTTCAATCTCATCAAGGGCGGGGGCGGCGCGCTCCTGAAGGAAAAGATTGTCGCGGCCTCGGCCAAGCAGTTCATCGTATTGGTCGACTATACCAAGCGAGTCCCCGTACTGGGGGGATCATTCCCTCTCCCCATTGAGGTGATCCCCTTCGGCTGGGGGAGTACGGCACGAGAAATTGAGGCCCTCACAAAGAGCCGTGTGGTACTCAGAGAACGCAACGGGGCTCCGTTCAAAACCGAGGCCGGCAACATGATTGTGGATGTGCACCTCGCGCGAATCGACCAGCCGCGAGACCTGGAAATCGCCTTGAACCAAATTCCAGGAGTCGTCGAGACCGGCCTCTTTGTCGGACGAACAGACCTGCTCATTGTGGGCACCGCCAACGGAGTCGAGACGTATCCCGCAACGAGGACATGACTGAGCCGATCAGTAGGCGACAGACCCTACGGGCCCTCACGAAGCATGTCCGATTATTCCTTACCATTCCAGTTGCATCGTTCTTCAACTCGTGGCTCCACAGCTCCTTCGTGCAAGCGGCTACCGAATGACCGAAAGGTGAGGATATGAACCAGGACTCTGCTCCAGGCACGCTCGACCCATACCGGCTTCCGAGACATGTGGTCCCGCTTCGCTACGATCTGCAATTGGAGCCGGATCTGACTGCCGCACGCTTTTCTGGAGAAGAAACCATCACCGTCACGGTCCATCAGCCGACCTCTGAAATCGTCCTCAACGCCATTGAACTCGACATCATCTCGGCTCAGATTACAGGAGATTCAGGCCCAGCGAGACAAGCCACGATGGCGTCGGATGCATTGCTCCAGCGTTGCCATCTCACATTCACCACGCCTCTCTCGCCAGGCACCTGGAGGCTGACGATGACATTCTGCGGGACGCTTAACGACAAGCTCCGCGGTTTCTATCGCAGTACTTACAAAGACCAGCATGGTGCGACTCACAACATGGCCGCGACACAGTTCGAAGCCACCGATGCCCGTCGGGCTTTTCCCTGCTGGGATGAACCGGACTTCAAAGCCGTCTTTGCGACGACGCTGGTCATCGATCCAACGCTAACCGCAGTCTCCAACACCACGGTCACTTCCGAAACACTTGCGAGTGGGAAGAAGGTGGTGCGCTTCGCCGATACGATCAAGATGTCCACCTACCTGGTCGCGTTCATCGTAGGCCGAATCGAGCCGACCGAGCCGGTGATGGTCGGCCAAACCCCGCTTCGCCTGTGGGCCGTCCCTGGGAAAGGGCATCTCGCTCGATTTGGCCAAGACATTGCGGCGGCATCGCTCTCTTTTTTTGAGAGCTATTATGGAATCCCTTACCCCGGCGACAAGCTGGACCTGCTCGCCATTCCTGACTTTGCCTCCGGGGCCATGGAAAACCTGGGCGCCATTACATACCGTGAAACGGCCTTGCTGGTCGATCAGCAGAGCGCCACGCACGGCGAACTGGAGCGAGTGGCCGATGTGGTTGCGCATGAAAACGCGCACATGTGGTTTGGCGATTTAGTCACCATGTCTTGGTGGAACGGGCTCTGGTTGAATGAAGCTTTCGCCACCTTCATGGAAATGTTGGCCGTGGATGCCTGGAAACCGGAATGGAAACGATGGGACAGCTTCGGTATCTCGCGCGCCGCGGCCTTTTCTGTGGACGGACTGCACAGTACCAGACCAATCGAATACCCGGTACAAGCTCCCAAGGATGCCGACGCGATGTTCGACGTCCTAACCTATGAAAAGGGCGCGTCGGTGCTCCGGATGTTAGAACAGCACATTGGACCGACAGTCTTCCGCGACGGAGTCCGCGACTACTTGCATGCGCATGCCTATGGGAATGCAGACACGAACGATCTCTGGGTTTCGCTGGGGAAGATCGCCAAACAGCCGGTGCCTGAACTCATGAACGGATGGATTTTCCAACCAGGGTTCCCGCTCGTGACCGCGACTGTCAGTCCGTCATCCGAGCTCACGATCAGACAACAACGGTTCAGTTACCTGAGCGACGAGCAGTCCAGCCCCTCAAAAGACCAGCGATGGCAGATTCCGCTCCAGATGCGAGTCACCTCCGGAGGCAAGACCAACACCTCACGTATGTTGCTGACGGAGAAGGACACGACGGTCCCGCTCCCTCACGACTGGGAGTCAGTACTGATCAACGAGGGAGGCCATGGCTTCTATCGGGTGCGCTATGCACCAGACCTGCTCAGTCGGCTCCTGAGCGCCGGCATCGACCGACTCCCCGCCACCGAGCGGTTCAACGTCATCAACGACGCCTGGGCTACCACCGTCGCCAGCCTCATGCCCCTCACGGACTATCTTGACCTGACAGCCCGCTTCACCGCGGAGCGGGACAAGAATGTCTGGGCTGTGCTACTCGACTCCTTCTCCTTCCTGAATCGGATCATCACCGTGGAGGATCGGCCGGCGCTCGAAGCGTTCGTACGCGGTCGGATCGGTCCCGCCGTTACCGCGTTGGGTTGGGTACCTCGAAGCGGCGAGAGCGAAGGGACGAAGCAATTACGGGGTGAATTGATCGGTGCACAGGGGAAACTCGGCAACGATCCTGCCATCCAAGACCGCGCAGCCGAGCTGTACCGGGCCTACCGCAACGACGCGGCCGCCGTTGATCCCAATGTCGTTCCCGCACTCGTGGCGATCCTCGCGCATACGGGCGACGCAACCCGGTACGACGAATTTAACGAACGGTTTCGCACCGCCACCACACCGCAAGAAGAACGGCGCTATCTCTTTTCGCTCGCGGCATTCCAGCCCAAGGCATTGCTCGAACGTGCACTCGCCCGCACCATCAGCGGAGAAATCCGCACACAAGACGCGCCGTTTCTCGTCAGCGCCATCCTGGGCAATGTCTATGGCAGAGAATTGGCCTGGGCTTTTGTGAAAACGAATTGGGAGAAGATGGACCAATTGTTTCCCAAACAAGGGCTGCGCCGCATGTGCGGCGGGATCGTCAGCCTGGCCACACCTGAACTCGAACGGGATGTGCGGGAGTTCTTCACCTCGCGCCAGATCGATCTGGGCGGGAAAACCTTGGAACAGTATTTGGAGCATCTACGGATTATGGTGAACGTGCGGGAACGGGATGGAATCGTGCTGCGTCGGTACCTCCAGGCCTTTCGGTGAACGATCACGGACGGAGATAGGCATACTGGGGCAGGTACGATTGCGGATCATTCGTTGCCGAGCTGACAGCACACTGGCAGTTGTTCTCTTCGCTATAAGCCCCCGAATGGGGACTTGTCGTTTCGCAGGGAAGCCTCTACAATATCCCTGTGCTGAGCAGGCTGCAATCGTCTCTCATGCGAATTCACGTGGGCGTCGTCCGACCATGCATACCCTGAACTGTCCTAAGTGCGGGACAGCAAAAACAAAATTGGCCCCTCGATCGGGAGTCACAGACCGACTCCTCGGCACCTTGACCATCTATCCCTTTCGCTGTCAGCTCTGTACCCATCGCTTTACAACCTTCCTCGGCAAGCTCAAGACCAATCCTCGTCGCAACTATGAGCGTGTCC
>JANYBU010000090.1 GCA_025360665.1 Nitrospira sp. | reverse complement strand
CCGTTCCTCCTAAAATCTCTTCTGCCTTGCCATTGATTTTGACCTGCATGAAGACTCCTAACATGGCCAAGAGATTAAACAATTTCAACACGTTATCAAACGGACTTTGCCATTGTCAAGGTAACGGAAGTGGCCGGCTCGTGGCTTGACTTTGTCCGTGATCCGTCGCCACTATGCCGTCTTTTGGAAGAGCGATGGCATGTGGAAACGCAACTTCATGTTCAGGTCCGCTGAGGCCACGCCGCTTAAAGAGTCGGAAAACGAGCTGTTTCACGATACCGATCCTGCCATGGATAGTACCGGACTCCAGTTAGAGAAGTTTTTGTCGGTGTGGATTCAAGGCGAGGGGGAAGACGAGAAACCGACGGCCTTCACGAGCATGTATGTCCGCACGGCGACATTGGATTTCCAGAAGCGGGTAGGATTTCTGCAACCCCTCCAAGGCCGCTCACACCAGATCAAACAGTTGCTCATGCCGGGCCAAAAACAGTTTCTACAGCAGTGGCTCGCCACCTTGGCACCCCAGGCCTGGGAGGCCACGGACGATCATTTCAAGATGTTGTTTGAACTCGAATAGCTGGGAGCCTGTCTGACATTGACCCTTCTACTGCGGCAAACGATCCGCGACCATCTGCGTCGTTCTCGGCCCGAAAAAATCCTCAACGTATTCCAGCGAATACGCCTCCGGTTTTTCCGGGCTTGCGGCCTCGCATCTGGCCGCACCTCCTTCGCCTCGTCACGAACGGCAATGTTGAACAGGCTCCTGCCAGCTATGAGAGCAATCCTCGCCCACTCCATCGTGCGGTCGTTATGTCTCGTCGTGCTGATGCTCGCGGTTCCGGTCGGGGCCGGGTGGAGCGCGACAGTGGAGGTCTACTATTCGCCAGACGATACGCCACTCGATCGCCTGGCGACGCTCTATGGGCATGCAAACCGCTACCTCTATGTGGCGGTCTATGTGCTGACCTCTCCCCGTGCCGTGGAGGCGATGGTTGCAGCGAAGAAGCGGGGAGTCGATGTGCGCCTGATCACCGATCGGCAGCGCACCGAGGACGTCAAGCAGCGCACGGCACTCCATACGCTGGATTTAGCCGGCATTCCCATTTTGGTGAACAAGCACGATGGGCTGATGCACCTGAAGCAGGTCGTGATCGACGATGAGATGAATGCCTCCGGCTCGATGAATCACACGACGAGCGGCAACCGGTACAACGATGAACGGCTCGACGTCATTACCGATCACGTGATCACCGTCAAGGCACGAGAGAAATTCCTTGCGATGTGGGACGATCACAATCGGTACCAGGCGTGGGATGCGCACTGAGCAACATGGCAGACTCGATCGAACAGACCGACGTAGCGGTGGTGGGGGCAGGGGGTGGCGGAGCCGTCTTAGCCCTGGCACTGGCGAAGCAAGGGATCAGCACTGTCGTGTTGGATCAGGCAGCAGGTCCGCCCCAGGGCTTGCGGGGAGAAATTCTCCAACCGAACGGGCAACGAGTACTCGATCGCTTGGGCGTGTTGCAATCGTTGCCGGCCAATGCCACGAGATCCGTGCGGCACTTTCATTTTTGCCGGGCCGGAGGGACGCGGCTCTGTAGCATCGACTATGGCGATCTGCCGGCGCCCTACAATCGCGCCATCGTGACCTTGCCGAACGTGGCCCACCACGCCATTGTCGCGGCGGTGCAACAGCATAAAAGTGTGACGCTGCGCTACGGGACCTCTTTCACAGGACTGTTGCGCGAGGGCGACCAGGTGGTGGGATTGTCCACGCAAGGGCCAGAAGGCACGAGCACGATCCGCGCCAAAATTGTCGTCGGTGCCGATGGTGCCTTTTCGAAAGTGCGTGAGGCTCTGAAGATTCCCGCCGACGTGTATCTCTATCCTGACGGGTATCTGATTGCGATCCTCGAATCGGAGGAGCCAGTATCCGAATCGTTCTATTACATCGGACACCGGACTATTTTGGGTGTGTTTCCGGCGACGGGGAACAAGGTCTATCTGTTCTACATGATCCCCAGCGGCTCGATGGAGGCCGTGAAGCAGGAGGGCATTCCGGCATTGCAGCAGACCTGGAGCCGGATCGCGCCGCAGTTCGCCGGGCTGTTCCGTAGTTTGAGCGATTGGAGTCAGACAGCCTATATGCCGACCGGGCGGGTTCGCACGCCGACCTGGGTGGCGGATGGAGCTGTCCTGATCGGCGATGCTGCCCATGCGATGAATCCCCATGCGTCGCAGGGGCGCATGCAGGCGATGGTCGATGCCATGTCGCTATCCGATCTCTTGCCTGACTGTCTTGCCGACAAGGATTATTCAGCCACCCGGCTCAAAGAGTTTGAACGAATCAGGCGACCGCATATCACGATGTTGCAGCGATTGGCCGATCAGCAAGTGTTTTATTGGAATACGGGCAATCCGGTCGTGGCTTTCCTGCGCGATCGCGTGTTTCAGACCCTGGACCGAAACGCGCGGCTCCGCTATCAGGTCCTCTCGACCACGGCGGGGTTGCGAACGACCGCGCCATTCGACCTGATCGATCGCATGATTGCCACGGGGTTTCTTCCCGATGTCCGTGCGAACGGAAAGTCTCCACATCCGATGTCTTCATGAGGAATAGGGCATGACTGAACATGTGATCGAAG
>JANYBU010000070.1 GCA_025360665.1 Nitrospira sp. | reverse complement strand
CAATCGTCTGCAGCCGTGCTTCTTCCATGTCGATCACCATGCCTGGCATCATGACCGATTCAGCACAGCCGCCGCTCAGACTCATTTCTCGTTGGAAATACGACCCGGCTTCAGACTCATTTCATATTGGAAGAGGCTCTCAGTTTGAAATCTCGGTGTGGGCGAGTATAATAGGCTGTTACCCATGTAATAATAATGAGGCGTGTTGTGGCAGCGGTGAAATTTGAACAGGCGATGGCGCGGTTGGAAGCCATCGTTGGGGAGCTGGAAAAAAGCGATCTTCCTCTGGACGAATCGCTCAAGATCTTCGAGGAGGGCATTCGCCTCTCGAAGAATTGTCTCAAGATTTTAGAAGAAGCCGAGCATAAAGTAGAAGTGCTCGTGCAAGACAAGAACGGCAAGAAACGACTCCACGCCTACTCCACAGATGACGAAGCCGATGAACCGTCCTCCTAGGTTTCCTAGTACTGGCTTTTGTCTCCCTCCATGCTTCGATGAGTGGTTTTACTAGTCTATATGGCCTCCCCCTCTCGTGTTCACAAAGAACGGTTGGACCGTGTGCTTATGGCTCAGGGCTTGGTGCCGAGTCGGGAGGCCGCTGCCAGAACGGTCTTAGCGGGCGGAGTTTCGGTTGACGGGATTATGGTGGATAAGCCTGCCAAGTTGGTGTCGCCGGATGCACGGATCGATATCGTGCGGCCCTCGCCTTTTGTCAGTCGAGCGGGTGACAAATTGGCTGCGGCCCTTGATGCCTTTCATATTGACCCGAGAGGGGCAATTGGTCTGGACGTCGGGTGTTCGACCGGCGGGTTCACCGACTGTTTGTTGCAGCGAGGAGCCACCCGCATTTATGCCATCGACGTGGGATATGGACAGTTTGAGTGGAAACTTAGGCAAGATTCGCGTGTTGTCTTGCTCGAACGGACCAACATTCGGTATGTTGACCGTGCAGCGGTTCCTGAGCCGATCGACCTGGCGGTGATCGATGTTTCTTTTATTTCTCTGACGTTGGTATTGCCTGCGGTCGTCTACCTACTCAATAGCGGTGCAATGGTCGTGGCGTTAGTGAAGCCACAGTTTGAAGTCGGTAAGGGGCAGGTGGGACGAGGGGGAATCGTGCGAGATGACACGCAGCGCGAGGCGGTGACTGAAAAGGTCATTGCCTGTGCCGCTCATTTGGGGCTTCAGCTGAAAGGCGTGCTCGATTCTCCCGTGATAGGGCGAAAAGGGAATCGGGAGATTCTTGTTGGTTTTGCACGCGAGATAACAACCTGATCGGGTAGGCGGTGGGGGCATGCATGAAGGTACTCGTGACCGGAGGGGCCGGTTTTGTCGGGTCGCATCTAGTCGATCGTCTCGTCCAGGAAGGGCATGAGGTTGTTGTTGTGGACAATCTGTCCACGGGGAAGCGGCGAAACCTCAATCGCGCCGCTCGTTTCTGCAAGCTAGATATTCAGAGTTGGCGACTTGAACGGGTGTTTCGCAACGAACGGCCCAATATTGTTATGCACCTTGCGGCACAGATGGACGTCCGCAAATCCGTGGAAGATCCAGTCTTCGATGCCCAGGTGAATGTCCTTGGGATGCTGAACGTGCTGCAGCAAGCTGTCAGGCATGGTGTGCGGAAGGTGGTGTTCTCTTCTTCCGGTGGAGCCATCTACGGCGAGCAAGAGATCTATCCTGCCCCCGAGTCCCATGTCACGCGGCCTCTGTCGCCTTACGGCATTAGCAAGCTGTGCGGGGAGCAGTATCTATCCTACTATCAACGAGTGAGTGGGCTTCAAATGGTGAGCCTGCGCTATGCCAATGTCTATGGTCCACGTCAGGATCCTGATGGAGAGGCCGGCGTGGTCGCGATCTTTATTCAGAAACTGCTGAATAACGAGCAAGCAATCATCAATGGGAATGGGCGGCAAACACGAGACTTCGTCTATGTTGAAGATGTCGTTGAGGCAAACCTTGCGGTGATGGGTCAGGAAACGCAAGGGACGTATAATGTTGGAACGGGGGAAGAAACCTCAATCAACGATTTGCTCAGGATTTTAGTCACCCACACGAATTCGACATGTAAGGAAGTTCATGGGCCAGCTAAAAATGGCGAACAGGTGCGGAGCGTGATTGATTCGAGCAAGCTCCGTCAAGAATTGTCCTGGGAGCCAAAAACAGAACTCAGCGAAGGGCTCAAGCGCACCGTCGACTATTTTCGTGAGCGCCTGAGCTAGAGTCGACTGTGCCGTTCAGGGCAGAGGGGGTAGAGCCTGTGTGCGCGGGCTCTTGGTGGGGGACTGGGTTAATATCGAGGAACGGTTCCATCCACCTGGGTTGACCAGGCGTCAATTCCCCCCACCAGATTCTTCACATTTTGGAATCCTTGTTGAAGCAGGAAATTCGTCGCATCGGCGCTTCTCATACCATGGTGGCAGATGGCAATGATCTCCGAGTCGCGGTTCAACCGAGCGAGCGATTGAGGGAGTGTTCCGAGGGGAATTAGGATTGAGCCATCCAGCTTCGCAAGGGAGTATTCCCATTCCTCCCTCACATCAAGCAATATTAATTTGTCGCCTTTATCAAGGCTTGTTTTCAGTTCTTTCGGGGAAATGACAAAGCTCATTGAGTGACCTCCTTGCTTGATCACATCATAATATGTGAGGGGTGAAAAGCCTGTCAATGAGCCTGATGGCCCCCTCGGTCTGGCCTTTTCTGAGAAAGAGAGTAGTCAACTGATGAGGTCGTATCTTTTTCTTTCTTGAGAGAAGAGAGGGGTAAATTTTGTACATTTCTGTCAACATCTTGTCTTTATGTGCTCATATGCAACTAAATTTAGGCATGGAAGAGAACTGGCAAGGGTTAGATTGATAGCATAAGATCATAAGATATTGATAAATTGTGATAATCATTGGTTTGCATACGTAGTAGGCCCAGAAATTGCTTTATCATTCTATCGAGAGAGAATGGTACGGGTCATTGCAGGGCGGAGCAAAAAGGTTGTCTTACAATGGCCGCGCCCCTTATGAAGAAATCGGCAGCTCAGGTCCTTGTTATCTTGGTTACGGCGGTAAATCAGGAGGAAGCGGTAAGGATTGGCGAAGGAATGGTGAATGCAAAGCTGGCTGCCTGTGCGAATATCATCCCAGGGATTCAATCGATATATCGTTGGGAGGGAAAAGTTGTCAAAGCACAAGAAGTTCTCCTCATATTGAAATCCACCAAACCCCGGTATCGTGCACTCGAAAAAGCGATCAAGGCGATGCATACATATGAGACTCCTGAAATCATCGCGTTGTCGGTTAAGGAAGGCCTTGATCGATATATTGTGTGGGTGCGTAGTGAGACCCACAGCTAATTGTGAGTGAAGGGTGTTTTTCCATCGCCAAAGTGAGGGGTTGACTGAAGCGGCCTAGATAGGTACACTCGCTGAGGAATATCTTAGGAAGCGGAGGAGCCCATTCAGCAGGGGGTGAAGGTTATGGGACAAATGAACGGCGCGGAAAATAGCGATTCCTATACCGTCGTAATTTTTCGTGGCTCAACAGCCAAGCCACTGCGGTTTAGCTTCCCTCGCAAACTTGTCAGTAAGCTATTGATTGTCGGAGCTATTTTTGTCCTAGCCGACATTCTTGTCATCTCACACTACGTGATTAGAACCGGTGAAGTCTGGGAACTCTCATCGTTTCGTGCAGAAGCCATGAGTGCACGGGAACAGACAGGGGCATTTTCTAGCGCCGTCGACGATCTGAAGAAGCGTTTAACGAACATGAAGGAGGTCAATCAGCGACTTCGTGTCATGTTGGGAATCGAGGCCCCGAAAACAGGGGATATGGCTAATGGTCGAGGAGGTGTGGATGTTCCACTTCCCGATGGCAATACTCTTCTTACCTCTGAGAAGATCCCCAAGAGTGAAACTGGGGCTCGGCACGTCGGTTCAGTGGAAACCAGTCAGAATGCTCTGGCTGGCCAAACAAGCCTATCTGCCGGTTCGAGCGGTCTCACTGAGCAGGAGATGATTGCCTCAATCAAGGATGGTATAGATTGGCTGTCGAAAGAAGCTACGATCCAGGAACAATCGCTTCAAGAGTTGTCTTTGGCCGCCGAGCAGAAATCTTCTCGTTGGTCAGCAACCCCATCCATTTGGCCGGTGAAGGGGTGGGTGACCTCTGGGTTCGGGCCAAGGGTTTCTCCATTCACAGAAAAGCCCGCTTGGCATGACGGGTTGGATATTGGAGCTGCTGCCAATGCGCCAGTTCAGGCTCCGGCTCAAGGGCGAATCACAGCAGTCGGCTTCGACCCTAAGCTTGGAAATCTCGTGAAAGTCGACCATGGATTCGGTATTGAGACCCTCTATGGCCACCTAGCCAAGGCATTAGTCAAAGAGGGACAGCGCGTGAAGCGTGGAGAAGTCGTTGGCTTAGTCGGGAGCACGGGACTAGCCACGGGGCCCCACTTACACTACATGGTCAAGGTTCATGGCCAGGCGCTTGACCCGGTAAAGTACATCCTCGAATAGCTCGTTAGGCCTCCCCTTCGCTCAGTGCGGCCTCGCCTCAACCGATCGGTTCATGGCAGGGCCGAATAAACTCACCCCTCCCATCCACCAACGTCACCGAATCAAATTAATTTCTATGCTATAATGCCCGCGCCATTACCGCAGTAGCGATCATGTCTTACTCAACTTATGACAGATATTGAAATCAATCGATCAGTGAAGGCGCGTCCAATTCAGGATGTCGCTGATCAGCTTGGCATCCAGGCCAGCGAGCTACTTCCGTACGGAAAGTTGAAGGCGAAGGTTTCGCTTGACGTACTTGAGCGGCTTCATGCTGCGCCACTTGGCAAGTATATACTCGTGACTGCCATCAATCCGACCCCGCTTGGGGAAGGCAAAACGACAACTTCCATCGGGCTTACCATGGGCCTTTCACGCCTTGGCCATCGAACGGCCGTCACGCTTCGGCAGCCTTCGTTGGGGCCGGTGTTTGGGATCAAAGGCGGAGGAACAGGGGGAGGGCGGGCGCAAGTCCTTCCGATGGAAGAGATCAACCTCCATTTGACCGGCGACGCCCACGCTGTATCTGCCAGTCACAATCTCTTGTCAGCATTTGTTGATAATCACCTGTTTCATGGGAATGCGCTTCGGGTGGATCCGAATCGGATCACCTGGCCACGGACGTTGGGAGTTAGCGATCGGGCGTTACGGCAGATCTCGCTGGGAGAGGGGACTGCGGGTCGCACGGGCCAGTTTGTGATCACGGAAGCTTCCGAAGTCATGGCGATGCTCGCTTT
>JANYBU010000069.1 GCA_025360665.1 Nitrospira sp. | reverse complement strand
TGTCCAATGCGCTCTCGCGCTTTCCCTTTTGGGAATAGTATTCGGCGATGCCGTGGTAGGCCCGGGGGTCTTGATCGTTAGCTTTGAGCGCGCGATTGAAGGATTCGTAGGCGGCCTGCATATGTTGTCTGCCCAGCGCCAACCAGCCGAGCGCCGAATGCGCCGGACCGAAGTTCGGATCGGCGATGAGGGCCGCGTCGTATTCCTTCTGTGCTAGATCCAGACGGCCCCTCGTTTCGTAGTGATTGCCCAGCGCGAAATGCACTTGGGCGTCCTTGGGGTTTAGGCGCAACGCCTCCTTGTAGGACTGCAAGGCCGGCTCAAGCTTGCCCTGTTCGGCGAGCGCGCAGGCGAGGTTTGCATGGGCCACCGAGTCGTTGGGATGCAACTTGATCACTTCGCGATATTGGGGGATTGCCATCTCCAACCGGCCCTGTTCTTGATAGGCCACGCCCAGATTGGTCCGCGCCGGCGCATAGGAAGGATCCAGTCGGACGGCTTCACGGTATTCCTTGATGGCCATTTCGAGGTGGTTGGCCCGCTCATGAATCTGCGCGAGAAAATAATGCGGGTAGGCGGATTGTGGCGCGAGTTTGGCCGATTCCTTGTAGGACGCGATCGACTGTTCGGATTGGCCTGACTGAGCCAGGAACAACCCCATCACGAGATGGGCAGAGGCCTGCTCCGATTGTCGCGCGACGAATCCTTCGATCCACTCTTTGACCTGGGCAATGTCTTCTGGTTCCTGCAAACACTTCGGGTGAGTAATCCAGGCTTCGGCGAACTCCCCGCGAAGCAGGTGGATCACGTTCAGGGCGAAATGGGGTCGAGGATCCCGGTCTGTGCCGGTGGCGGGATGGCAGGCCCAGGCCAGCGCTGCCTGCTGCGCCTGATCCCATTGGCCGTCCAACAGCGTCGTTTCACATTGTGCTTGGTAGTCGGTCATCGGGGTCGATGGTATGGGCTATCTGGTGAGGGTGTCCTCCACGTCCGGCGAGGTCGCCTGAATGCGGTCCCCGAGTGCGGGATAGCGCGCCGCAAGTTTTTGTTTCATCAACCAGGCAATGGTCCGATACGACCAGTGACCTTTCACACCGGAACGGATTCGCGCGATGTACTCGGCCTCGGCATAGTCCATCTTGAACAGGCAACGCACTTTGAAGCCGAACGGTGTCGCATAGAGCGATCCCTCTGCGCTCGTTTTCTTCAGCTGCTCGATGTCCGAACGGACCGCGTCCATCGCCTGTCGATACTCCTGATCCAATCCTGCTTGCACAAGCGGCGGTGGGACTTCATATCCATGCACTGTCGTAAAGTTCTGTTGAATCTGCTGACAACGCCGGTGCCGATGCATGTCGCGCCAGCCTCCGATGTCCATCAGCACATCGAACGTGAAGGCGTAGCCGCTGCGGAATTCTTTGATGAGTTCGTCGTACGGTCCTCGTGCGTTCATCGCTACGTCGACGGCCTCCTGCTTTTGTTTCTCTGTCCAGGTGCGGACGACCGCGAGGAGGTTCCTATAGGGCGCGTGGGAGACACGGTACAGCAAGGTGGTGACGATTTCGTCCAATGGATCGTGGGGGTCGAGGAGGTCTACCGGCTCCGGCATACCCCAGGACGTCGGTTGATCCAATCCGGTTCCCCGGAGTGCGTCCTTCGCGTACCTGGCGAGGTTCTGGTAGACCGAGGCTTGATAGTCGTTCGACTTGGCATGGCGCGCGAGTGTCGGCGCGAGGGGTTCATGTGGTCCGGCTGGCTGACCACACAGCTCGCCCCAGAGGTTTACCGGTGACCGTTTGCAGGCATCCTTGAGCTCCTCTCCGATCGAGCGCAATTCTGGTAGCTGTGACGACAACAGTCTGGTGATTTGCTTCTCCAGTGTCCTGATGCTGACGACTTGCCCGACGTTTGTTCTGGCCGCGAGAGGCAGGAGATACCGCGTCACATCGAATGCGCGCGCGGCAATCGTCCGTTGGTAATCGGCTGGTTTCATCGATTCGGGACACGGCTCGCGCTCCGAAATAAATTGGGTCAAGGGTTGGTGTAACAGGCGATAGATCTCGGCAAGGCTGCGGAGAATGCCGTGGTAGGTGCCTTCTGTCTCCGACCCTCGAATGGAATCCGGCACGAACCATCCGCCGGACGCAAAGTTCTGATACCGGCTCGATTTCGCCTGGCCATCCCACAAGGGCTCGTCTTCGAGTCGAATCGCGGCGAGTTCGGAAATGTCTTCGAAACAGATGATGACATGGCCCAAATCGGCGATCGAGGCATGGCCATAATCGAAGTAGAACTGATCCCAGAACTTTTCAGAAGAATGTCCATGCACCCAGCGGAGGCTGCTCTCGATCGAGTCGGGCGAACGGCTGTAACGGGCCAAGGCGTAGGCGGATTTCTCGGGCGGCATCGGTGCGAGCGCGATGACGCGGCGGGTTGGTTGATCTATACTCATGAAGCCTCCCCGAAACGGCAGATAGGCCGCGAACTATACGCCCGCGCGCCAGTCGGCGCAAGAAGGCGCGGCGTCCCTTGACGTACGTCGTTCGTGAAGCGGCAGAATCTCCGAACGTGCTGTCTTGCGAACGACACTTCACGGGCAACGTACGACCACCTTCAGCCTTCGTTGACTTGACTACAACCCGTCGCTATAGTCCCGAATCTTTCGCGATGGTCTCTGAATATGGACACGATTAAAGGCATCAAGGGCGTCAAGGATATCCTTCCGGAGGAGACGCCTCGGTGGCGTCTCATTGAGGATGCAGCGAGGCGCTGGGCCCTCTGTTATGGGTATCAGGAGATCCGCATCCCCATCTTCGAGCTCACCGCGCTCTTTGCCCGGAGTATCGGGGCGGCGACGGACATCGTCGAGAAGGAGATGTACACCTTTCCCGACCGGGACGGGACCTCGCTGACCTTGCGCCCGGAAGGCACGGCCGGCACGGTCCGCGCCTTCATCGAGCACAATCGGGCAGCTGATCCTCTCCCGCAGAAATATTTCTATCTTGGTCCGATGTTCCGCCACGAGCGGCCGCAGGCGGGGCGCCTCCGGCAGTTCCATCAATTCGGAGTCGAATCCTTTGGCACCTCGGACCCTCGCGCAGACGTCGAGGTCATTGCGCTGCTGTGGCGCCTGCTATCGGATCTGGCCCTGCCCGACCTGACACTCGAAATCAATAGCCTGGGAAGCTCCGGCGACCGTGCTGCTTACAAACCTCTCTTGCGCTCGTTCCTCTCACAGCAGGAATCCCACCTCTGTGCCAACTGTCGACGCCGCATGGAGACAAATCCTTTGCGGGTGCTGGATTGTAAGGTCCCGGACTGTCGAGCTGCGACTGAGTCAGCGCCTAAACTGACGGACCATCTCTCTCCTGAAGCCCGTACACATTTTGACCAGGTCCTCACAGGTCTCGTGGCCATCGGAGTCCCCTATCAACTCAATCCCCGGTTGGTGCGGGGGCTCGACTACTATTGTTTGACAAGTTTTGAAATTACGTCGACTCATTTAGGAGCTCAGAACGCGGTAGGCGCCGGTGGGCGCTACGACGGCTTAGTAGAAACGCTCGGCGGTCCCTCTGTTCCGGCCGTAGGATTCGCGATTGGACTTGAGCGTATGTCATTGATGCTCCCAGAGGTATCATCGTCCTCGCTACACGAATGTCTCTACTATGTCGCGGCCTTCGGAGAGAAAGGAACTAAGCTTGGGCTTGTGCTTCTGGACGAACTCCGCGGAGTCGGACTGTCCGCCCAATGTGACTATCGTGCCACCACGCTCAAAGCCCATCTTCGTCAAGCTGATCGCTCGAAGTGCCGTTACGCTATTCTCCTAGGTGATGATGAGGCTGGTCGTGGCTCCGTCATTCTCCGTAACCTCGAGTCAAAAGCTCAAGAGGAACTCCCTCTAGTAGGTCTCGCCTCCCTTCTTAAAACTCGTATATTCCATTCATAAAAATTCCAATTTTTTGATATTGACTTTGCGCTGAAAACCTCGTAGGCTCGATCATAATATAATTCATAAGTATTTGATTATATTAACTTCTTTTGTTAATAATTATGGCGGATCTTAAGCTGGGCCTCTTGTTATCCACACCCCCTTCTCATCCCAGTGTTGAGACTGTTGTCCATCTGGCTCAGGCTGCCTTAAGCCGGGGAGTTGAGGTCTATCTCTATCTCATTGATGAAGGGGTAAAGACGGTTGTGGATCAACGCTATCTTGATTTAATTGATGCTGGTGTGAAGATGTCTGTCTGTGCCTATGGCTGTCAACAACATGGTGTTCTAACTACCACTGTCGATTCGAGGGTTTCTTTGTCGGGGCTGGTTGTGCTGTCTGGAATTATTGAGGGTTGTGATCGCTTTCTCGCATTTACATAAGAAGTAGTTCTCACTACAGTTGGTTTTTTATGTCTAAGCGTATCGCTGTGGTGATTTCAGAAGATCCTTCTGTGACAGCTCGTCCTGTTGAAGCACTTCGTATTGCGCTCGGACTTTGTGCCGGGGATCATGAGACGACCGTCATCCTCCTAGGTTGCTCTCCTCTTCTCTTAATGAAGGACACAGAAGCGATCGTCGATGTCGATATTCTTGAAAAATATCTTCCTTCCTTTAAACACTTATCTGTCCCCTTTATTGTCGAGCCAGGAACGGCGATGGATGCCTGGTCTGATAGTTTTTCTGTGACGACTCAAACAGAAGATGAAATCAGACAGTTCATTCGAAGGGTTGACAGAAGTCTCATTTTTTAAGAGATCTATAGGTGTTGTATGGGCACGACGCTTTATCTTATTCGACAAGACCCAGACCATGTCTCTTCATCGCTCTTTCGAGCCAGTGATATGGATATGGAAATTGTCCTCATTGAGGAAGCAACATCGATAGCTTCTTCTGTGAAGGGAGTTGTGGTTGCTGCTAAGGGAATGGCAGTTGGTTGTTTACCTCCAACGATGACATATGACGATCTTGTCGGGAAAATTTTCTCATCGGAACACGTCATTGTTATATAGACATATTGCCGGCTCTTCTCCGAAATATTATGTGTTAGAAAGATATCGTCGTCGTAGTCGGAGTAAGAGTAGGTTCAGTGGATATTGTGGATTGAGATAAAGTAGTTGAAATTCCAGGCTCCCTAGAGCGCTATCTTTGTGGAGGGAATTGGGGATTGACTCTGGGTAACCCTTGCATGCAGAGTCCATAATCTGTGGAGATTACGGTAGGGCTATTAGTATGGCTCTTTTTAAGGTCTGATAATGATCAGACTTATAAAAGGAAGACTGTAAGAAGAACCAGGTTATCAACAGGTGTGAATAAGTCTGTGTATGAAGAATGATACAGAAGTTATGACTATCATAAATATTTGGCAGGTTGCCTTGGCTTATATCCAAGAAAAAGTGCCAAAACAGGTTTATGATACATGGTTTACACCGATTCACCTGGAACAGATCGAGGACTCCACAGCTCAACTTGGCGTCCCGAATAAGTTCTTTGGCGACTGGTTAAGCCAACACTATGGACCCCTCCTGGCCGAAGCCATCTCTGCTGCCCGAGGTGGGGAAGAGACTAAGATCACGTTCGTCATCTTTCATAAACAGCCAACAAGGCAATCTGAGAATATTACAAGTACTGCAGCAGCCAGTCGTCAGAACACCGGGGCTCGTCCGAAACGGGGAATCCAGCTCAACCCAAAGTATACATTCAAGAATTTCGTCGTGGGTGCGGGAAATCAATTTTCCCATGCTGCTTGTATGGCGGTCGCCGAACAGCCGGCGAAAGCCTATAACCCGCTCTTTATTTACGGGGAGACCGGACTGGGGAAGACACACCTCTTGAATGCCATTGGAAATTATGTGGCGGAGCGGACCGATCTCCGTATTGCCTACTTGACGACCGAGCAGTTTACGAACGAGGTCATCAACTCCATTCGATACGACAAAATGATGGATCTGCGGAAGCGGTATCGTCACATCGACATGTTGATGATCGACGACATTCAATTCTTGGCGGGCAAGGAACGCACGCAGGAGGAATTCTTCCACACGTTCAATGCCCTCTATGAAGCGCATAAACAGCTCGTCCTCTCGAGCGATCGCTTTCCGAAAGACATGCCCGATATCGAGGAACGGCTGCGGTCACGGTTTGAATGGGGACTGATCGCTGATCTCCAGCCGCCGGATGTTGAAACACGCATTGCCATCTTGCGGAAAAAGTCCGAGGACGAAGGCGTCACATTGCCGGAAGATGTTATTCAGTTTCTCGCCACGACGATGAAGAGCAATATCCGCGAGCTCGAGGGTTCCCTGGTGCGCCTCGGTGCTTACGCCTCTCTCACGGGCCAAACGATTACGCTGCAGATGGCGAAGAGCGTGCTTCGGGATCTGATCGGCACCAAGAAAAAGATCGTATCGATGGAGGATATTCAGGAAACGGTGGGCGCGCGCTTCCATGTGAAGATCGCCGATCTGAAATCCCGTCGCCGGAGTAAAACGCTGGTGCACCCGAGACAGATCGCGATGTATCTCTGTCGGGAGCTCACAGACTCCTCGTATCCCGAGATCGGGCGGCAGTTTGGCGGCAAAGACCACACGACGATCATCCATGCCTGCAAGCAGGTCATAAAAGCAAAAAACAGCGACAGTGCGTTGAGTGCCACATTGGACAGCTTGAAGGAGCAGATCCTGCGAGCGTGAGGGGCTGCGCCAAGGGGAAAAGATCATGAAACTGCGTATGGGACGAGTTGAACTCTTGACGGGTCTTCAGCGGGTCCAGGGTGTCGTTGAGAA
>JANYBU010000446.1 GCA_025360665.1 Nitrospira sp. | reverse complement strand
CCAGGTGATCGGCGTGAATCCGCACACAGGCCAGCCGCTCAGAAAATACTGGGGCTACGATCCCGTCGTCTTCTGTGCGCCAAAAGCCTCCTACAGCAGTGCGGGAGGGATGGGCCAGCAGACGCTGGAGTTCAAGGAAATGGTTCAGGCCTTTCACAGGGCAGGTATCGAGGTCTTCCTGGACGTGGTCTTTAATCATACGGCTGAGGGGAATGAACTGGGGCCCACGCTGTGCTTCCGCGGGATTGAGAACTCGATCTTCTACATGCTGGCGGACAACAAACGGAACTACCGGGACTACACAGGGACGGGCAACACCATTAATGCCAACCATCCCGTCGTGCGGGATCACATCTTGACCGCGTTGCGCTATTGGGTGGTGGAGATGCATGTCGATGGATTTCGATTTGACCTGGCCTCGGTGCTCGGTCGGGGCCGTTTCGGCAACTTGCTGCCCGATCCCCCGCTGCTCGAGCGAATCGCGGAGGATCCGATTTTACGGGATGTGAAGATCATCGCCGAAGCATGGGATGCTGCCGGAGCCTATGAGGTTGGGAGATTCTCCGAACCCCGCTGGGCGGAGTGGAACGGTCAGTACCGTGATGACGTCAGACGGTTCTGGCGCGGCGACGAGGGGATGCTCGGTTTGTTTGCCAGCCGCATCTGCGGCAGTGCTGACATCTACACCAAGTCCGGGAAAGGCCCCGGGAGCAGCATCAATTTCGTTACTTGCCACGACGGCTTCACGCTAAACGACCTCGTGAGCTATCGCGACAAGCACAATGAAGCCAACGGAGAAAACAACCATGACGGGACGAGCGAGAATTTCAGCGAGAATTACGGCACGGAAGGTGAGTCAGCGGATGGCCGGATCGAGTCCATCAGAACACGCCAGATCAAGAATTTTCTGTTGACCCTCTTCATCTCGCGTGGCGTGCCGATGCTCTTGGGTGGGGACGAATTGCGCCGCACGCAACGCGGCAACAATAATGCCTACTGCCAGGACAATGAGACCAGCTGGTGTGACTGGGGCTATCGGGAGCAGCACCAAGAGATGTACCGATTCACCCGTGGCATGATCGCTTTTCGTCAAGCGCATCCGATGCTGAGTGCTGAGGCATTCTATACGGATGCCGAGATCCACTGGTTCAGCCCGCACGGGGACTTGCCCCACTGGACGGACCCGAAAGAAAAGCAGGTTGCCGGCCTGATCCACGAAAGCGAACACCAGGCGTTGTACCTCATGTTCAATGCCGGCGCCGAGGCGGTCGCCTTTCACCTGCCATCCATGCCACATGGCGCCCGGTGGCACCTCGCAGTGGACACCTGTCACGAAGCGCCACGAGACTTGTTTGGCGCGGGCGATGAGCCTCTTGGGGACCAGCCGCAGGCGTATCAGGTAGGCCCGCGTTCCAGTGCCATACTCCTGGCGCGATGAACGGACAATACCCACGAAGGAGAAGTGCGGCGCTCGGCGCTCGGCTCTCGGCTCTCGGCTCTCTTGAGTTTGGTTGGCGCCCCTTGTTGCTGACGACGAATATCCAAATCCAGCGCAATGATTTGGTGAGTACCCCGATGAATGCATCGATGTCACAAGCAGATTCCACCCCAGTGGGAGGAGAGTGAGACGATATGGATGTTTCCCCGACCATTTTTGCGATCTTTGGCGGCGGCGGTGATTTGACCTGGCGCAAGTTAATCCCGTCTTTATTCGATCTATACCGGGACGGACGGATGCCAACACAGTTTGCGATCATTGCCGTGGACCGGGCCTCATTCAGCGATGCGGAGGTGCGCACACGCTTCCTCGACGGCGTGAAGCAGTTCTCGCGGCAAGGAACGGTGGCACGTACGGACTGGCACGACTTCGTCCGGCACGTCACCTATCACCAGGGAGATTTCAAAGACCCGGGAACATACTCGGACTTGAAAAAGAAGTGCGAGAAACTGGAGAAGGAGTGGAAGGTGACCGCCGATCACATTTTTTACATGGCCACCCCGCCGCTAATGGTTGAGGTCATTCCCAAGCTGCTGGCCGGAGCGGGGCTGAATCGTGATCGTGACCGTATTGTGGTGGAAAAGCCGATCGGTCATGACTTGGACTCAGCGCGGCAGGTGAATCGCACGCTCACGGCCAGTTTCCATGAATCGCAAATTTTCCGCATCGACCATTACCTGGGCAAAGAGACGGTGCAAAACATTCTGGCCTTCCGCTTCGCCAATCCGCTCTTCGAGCCGATTTGGAACCGGCATTACGTCGACTTTGTGACGATGACTGTGGCCGAAGCCGTGGGCGTCGAGCATCGCGGGGGCTATTACGACCACGCGGGAGCGCTACGCGACATGGTGCAGAATCACCTGATGCAACTCCTGTGTCTCGTGGCCATGGAACCGATGGTGTCGTTCAATGCCGATGAGATTCGCAACAAGAAAGTCGACGTGCTCCATGCCATGCGGCCGATTCGTACCGACGCCGTGAGTGAATGCGTGGTGCGTGGGCAGTATGGCAGGGGTACCCTCGACGGCAATATAATGCGCGGGTATCGCGCGGAAGCCGACGTCGCCCCTCACTCACACACAGAAACCTATGTGGCGTTAAAGGTGCTCATCGATAACTGGCGCTGGCAGGATGTTCCATTTTATCTCCGCACGGGCAAGCGCCTGTCCCGGCAGGTTTCGGAAGTGGCGATTCATTTTCGTGCAGTGCCTCACCAGTCGTTTCCTCCTGACGTCTCTCATGGCTGGTATCCGTCGCGACTCGTCATGTCGATCCAGCCCGAGGAAGGCATCGTGCTAGGGTTTCAAGCCAAATACCCTGGACCGACCATGGTATTGCGACCGGTGGAAATGCGGTTTCGTTATAGCGAAAGCTTTGCCATACCCTCACCTGAGGCCTACGAGACGTTGCTGTGGGATGTGATGAACAACGATCTGACATTATTCATGCGCGCGGACCAGATTGAGGCGGCATGGCGATTTTTGATGCCCGTGCTTGAGGTGTGGGCAAACAGTCGTCCTCGAAATTTTCCCAATTATGCAGCCGGCAGCTGGGGACCCAAGGCGGCCGACGAGTTGATCGGACGCGATGGGCACGCCTGGAGGCCGGTCGCATGAGAATTCTGGTCATCGACGTCGGCGGCACGCATGTGAAGGTGATCGCGACCGGTCACAGGAAACCGGTGAGAATTCCGTCCAGCCCAAACATGACGGTGGCGAAGATGGTCGCGGCCGTGCGAGGCGCTACGGTCATGTGGAAAAATAATGCCATCTCGATTGGCTATCCTGGGACTGTGGTTCAGTGCCATCCCATCATGGAAACTAACCATCTTAGGCATGGCTGGTTGGGTTTACTTCGACACGGCGTTTGCTCGGCCGATCAAGATCGTCAATGACGCGGCGAGGCAAGCGCGGAACAGTTATCAAGGCGACCGAATGCTTGTTTTGGTTTCGGCACCGGACTTGGATCCCCCTGATGTTTGAGAACGTGTTGGAGCCCATGGAACTCGCGCACTTGCCCTACAAGAAGGGTCGGAGCTATGAAGACTTTGCGAGCGCCGCTGTACTGAAGCGTCAGGGAAACGAGAATTGGCGTCACCGGGTGGACAAGGTCGTCCAGCAGCTCGATACTGCGTTGGAGCCTGATTATGTTGTTTTGGGAGGTGGCAACGCGGGACTACGGAAGAAACTTCCACCCGGCACGCGCCTCGGAAACAATGCCAATGCCTTCGAAGGCGGATACCGCCTGTGGACAAAGGCTTACAGCGGATCTACTCATGAGCGATTCGTCCATGAAGAGAACACAAAATAACCGACCAGTGTCTGGCCATCGCCCGGGCTGAGATCAATGAGCCGCACACCGAAGGGAATCAGCATGAGAGCAATCGTACCACTCACCACACGCATAGCGTGGAAGGCCCTCGTTGCCCATTACCCACGGGTCCGGCATCTCCATCTCCGGATACTCTTCGCGGATGATGCTACCCGCGGGGAGCGTATGGCGGTCGAGGCCGTCGGCATCTATTTCGACTATTCGAAGCATCGCATCATCGATGAGACGCTCACGCTCTTGCTGCAATTGGCGGAGGAGTCCGGCCTACAGGCCCGCATCGATGCCATGTTTCGCGGGGACAAAATCAATGTCACGGAGAAGCGGGCCGTCCTGCACGTGGCCTTGCGCGCGCCCAAAGGCCACTCCATCATCATAGACGGCGAGGACGTTGTGCCTCACGTCCACGCCGTACTGGCGAAAATGGCCGACTTCTCCAGCCGGGTGCGCGGTGGAGAGTGGAAAGGCTACACCGGCAAACCCATCCGCAACGTCATCAATATTGGCATTGGTGGGTCTGACCTGGGGCCGGTGATGGCGTATGAGGCGTTGCGGCACTACAGCCAACGCGACTTGGCCTTCCGCTTCGTCTCCAACATCGATGGGACCGACTTCGCTGAGGCCACGCGCGACCTCGACGCCGAGGAGACGCTGTTCATCGTCTCGTCGAAGACCTTCACGACTCTGGAGACGATGACCAACGCGCGCACGGCGCGCGATTGGGCTCTGACGACGTTGAAACATCCCGCGGCTGTCGCCAAACATTTCGTTGCGGTCTCGACCAACGCCGAAGAAGTGGCGAAGTTCGGGATCGACACCGCCAATATGTTCGAGTTTTGGGATTGGGTCGGCGGGCGCTACTCGATGGACTCGGCAATCGGGCTCTCAACGATGATCGCCATCGGCCCCGAACAGTTCCACGCTATGCTCGACGGGTTCCATCAGATGGACAAGCATTTCCGCACGACTCCGTTCGAGCGCAACCTGCCGGTGCTCATGGGACTCCTGGCCCTCTGGTACAACAACTTCTTCGATGCGCAGACCATGGCGGTCCTGCCATACGAGCAGTACCTGAAGCGCTTTCCGGCGTACCTCCAGCAGTTGACCATGGAGAGCAATGGGAAGCACGTTACGCTTGACGGGACAGCGGTCGCCTACCAAACCGGGCCCATCTACTGGGGGGAGCCGGGCACCAACGGTCAGCATTCCTTCTACCAACTGATTCATCAAGGGACCAAACTTATCCCTTGTGACTTTATCGTGTTTGCTCAACCACTGAACCCTCTTGGTCGCCACCACGACGTGCTCGTGGCCAACGTGTTTGCCCAGGCAGAGGCGCTGGCCTTTGGGAAGACGTCGCTGGAGGTTCAAGCCGAGGGCATACCGGCTTGGTTGGCCCCGCACCGGAGCTTCGAAGGCAACCGTCCGTCCAGCACACTGCTTCTAGAGCGGCTGACCCCGGCGACGCTGGGAGCGCTAGTCGCGCTCTACGAACACAGCGTGTTTGTGCAAGGGGCCATCTGGCACATTGACTCGTTTGACCAATGGGGAGTTGAACTAGGGAAGGTGCTTGCCGAGCGCATCATCCCTGAACTGGAGAGCAAGGCCGAGCCTGCACTCACGCATGATAGTTCCACCAACTCCCTACTCCGGCACTATCGGAAATACAAAGAGAGGCCAACATGACCATGGGTGTGAATATCCCACGGGCTCTTCGACCTTCGTGAGCCGTTCACACGAAGATGATCGCCAGGACGGGCCACTAAAGCACGCCGGTCATGAAAGGTCTGAGCAAGCAGCCAGGTGTTCCCGGATGCTGAATGGAGACTCATGGAATGTTCGAAGCCTGCACCGTCGGCTGCCAGTTCCAGAAGGAAGTGTGGGTATGCAACTGGGCATGATTGGGCTCGGACGGATGGGCAGCAACATGGTACGCCGACTCATCTGCGGCCAGCATGAATGTTGGTCTATGATCTTCAACCGCAAGCGGTCAGCCACTTGGTCAAGGAGGGCGCCTTGGGAGCTGACTCATTCACCGATTGTCTGAAAAAGCTGAACCCGCCACGGGTGGCCTTGATGCTGGCGCCAGCAGCATTCGTGGACCAAACCGTTCAGCAACTGACCGAATTGATGGCCCTGGACGATCGGATCGGTGACGGAGGCAACTCGTATTACCAGGACAGTCTGGACCATTTCCACCGTTCTCGATGAAGCGGTTCCAGTCCACGTGTCGAGGGCGGCGCTGTACTCGCGATTCAGTTCGTGGGGCGCGGCGGAGTTTTCCGACAAGCTGTTGTCCGCGATGTAGTTCGAGTTTGGCGGGCACATTGAGAAGTGAGCCAGCACATCACGTCTCAAAGGAGGAGGACACGGTGAGTACATCCCAGTCCGACGCCTTGATCTTCTTTGGCGCCACCGGTGATCTGGCCTTCAAGAAAATCTTCCCGGCGTTACAGGCTTTAGTCAAGCATGGCCACCTTGATGTGCCAGTCATTGGCATAGGCCGGTCGGCGCGGACGACCGACCAGCTCCGAGCCCGAGCCCGCGAGAGCCTTGAAAAGCATGGGGGCGTCGATCCCGTCGCTTGTGAAAAACTCTGTGGCCTGCTGCGCTATGTGCGCGTTGACTATGCGGACCCGACGACGTTTCAGGCGCTGCGCAAAGAACTGGGCGGAGCCGAGCGGCCGGCACATTACCTGGCTCTCGCTCCCCACATGTTCGAAACGGTTGTGAACCAACTGGAGAAGTCCGGATGCGCCAAGGGTGCGCGCGTGCTCCTCGAAAAGCCCTTCGGACGAGACCTGGCCTCCGCCCAGAAGCTCAATCGAATCCTGCTCACAACCTTCGACGAGTCAGCGATCTTCCGCATCGATCATTACCTCGGAAAAGAACCGGTCCAGAACCTGATCTACTTCCGTTTCGCCAATCCGGTCTTTGAGGCGGGGTGGAACCGGCACTCCATCCAGCGCGTGCAGATCACGATGGCCGAACAGTTGGGGGTGGCCGGTCGCGACCGGTTCTACGAGGAGGTGGGAGCGATCCGCGACGTGGTGCAAAATCACCTGTTGATGGTGATTGCCTGTCTGACCATGGAAGAGCCGTCCGGGAGAGACCATGAATCGATTCGAGAGGAACGAGCGAAAGCCCTCAAGATGATCCGGCCGCTCCTTCCTTCGGATGTCGTGCGGGGGCAGTTCCGTGGCTATCGCCGCGAGGAAGGCGTGGCTCCTGACTCGCATGTCGAAACGTTCGCAGCGGCCCGATTCTACCTTGACAGTGAACGGTGGGCCGGAGTGCCGTTTTACGTGCGCACCGGCAAGTGCCTGCCTGTCACGGCCACCGAAGTCCTGGTCGAGTTCACACAGCCATGTTCTCCCATGTTGGACGAAATCGAACCACCGTTGCCGAACTATTTTCGCTTTCGGCTCGGCCCCGACGTGATGATCGCCTTGGGCAGCAACAGCAAAGTTCCTGGAGAGGCGATGGTGGGCGAGCGAATAGAGCTAGTCGCGGGGCATGGCGCCGGCGACAAGATGGATCCGATGGATCCGTATGAGCGTCTCCTTGGAGATGCCATGAAGGGTGATACCACGCTCTTTGTCCGCGGGGACGGGGTGGAAGCCGCCTGGCACGTCGTACAGCCGATTCTCGAAACCCCGATGTCGTTGCACGAGTACGAGCCAAACACCTGGGGCCCACGCGAAGCGGATCGGCTCATCGAGGGCGGTTGGCACAACCCGCAGGTATCCGGATGATTCACGCTCACGGATTGACCGTGTGTTCTCTTTGGAGTCCTTTCCAAGCCCGCCACAGTGCCACTTGTCCTTCCCTTGTCAACGTGTCAACACGTCAATAAATGAACTACAGGGGCCAGCTAATCGGTCCACTCCCTTCGTGGTAAACCACTGTTAACCTACTTTCGTTTAAGGTGCCGTCGTGTTCCGCGGAGACGTCACGTCAGTGATAAACTCGCCTGCTTATTTGGTGCTAACGAATGATCCCAAAAGGCTCGAAGAATAGAAATGACATGAATAGATAGAACGCTGGTAACCTCAAAAAGAACGGTGATAAAGCGGGAAACCAGATGCAAAACAGGGAGGGGAAACTTCTGCTTAATTAGCCTTGGAACCCGCAGGTCGCAGGCTCACGCCTGATGTGCAACACGCTACCACCAGTTCGTTGGCGTTGTGATTTCGTCTCAGCGGGCTGGAGCGGTAGCCGTTCAATTTCAATGGCCTCGCTCGGCCGGCTACTGCGAAGCTACCAATGTGAACACATCGCAATCAGGTTGTCCCTCCGCGGGTCACGGCGCAATGCCGTGCACCGCTTGCGTCCGGCGCCCTCCCCTCTTGGAATTGTGCTCTGCTGTGCTAGGCTTCCAGGCTCCCCCCAAATGCTAGCGGAGTGCCGGGCCATTGCAGTCAAGCTGGGTGCCGTGGTCTACGCGTGGGCAGGC
>JANYBU010000436.1 GCA_025360665.1 Nitrospira sp. | reverse complement strand
TGCGCGATACGGGCTTGCAACGGCCCAGGCGACTGTCCGGGCTTGGATTGAGGCAGGACGTGACGACCCAAGCTCACTCACGGCCTCGAAGGACCCGAGGTGGATCGGTCTATCACGCCCTGGGTGAATGCGTGACGCTATGACACGGAATCAGAAATTAAAGATACAAGGTGGGGTGAGGTGGGCTTGAGCACAAAACGAGCACACCGCGGCTCCCTGAACCATACGCTTTGCGATCCTTGTGATTCGGGCACCCACGATCAAACGCTCACCAAACACCCACACTCACACTTGCCTTTATTCCAAATTTGTGAAGGATTCCAAAAGCCACCCCCACCACAGCAGATGATTTGAGATACGGCGATCTCAGAGCATTTGCCCATTTCAGCGCTTCCCTGGGATCGCCTTGCCGGGTCTGATTGTCGGCAATTCTCAGAAGTGCGAACGCACCATCAAACTCTCGCGGGATCCTCCGAACTATTTTGAGTGCAGTAGGCACATCACCAATCTTCGCGTAGGACTCAGCGATCAGACTCAAGTTGTAGCCCTGAATCCCCAACTCCACAGCTTGTTCAAGCAACTTCTGGGCTGTCACTCTGTCATCAGCTTCGGCATACGCTCTTGCCACCATCGAGAGGGAATAGGCTTTCACAGGCGCAAACTTCTGGACTCCAGCCGCCTCGGTGGCTTTCTTGAGGTTGCCAGTCTCTATAAATGCTTCAACGACTCCCACATGAGCCCACTGGAATTCCGATGGCGAATCCGAGACCTCTTTCAGGAAAAGATCAGCGGCTTGCTCTACACGTTGAGCGGCCTCAGCGGATTCTCCGGCTTTCCCTTGAGCTTTTGCGATGAAAAGCAGGGCGAGAGTTTTAGCGAGCCGATTATGTTGAATCGTCTCGGTTATCTGAATGGCTTGTTGCACATTACCTTGGGTTGATTGCGCCCCTACAATTACACTTAAGGCCTCTTCGCGTATCGTTTCACGCGCAATGTCAGAAGCTGTCTTCAAGGCTTCCTCTATTCTTCCTTCCCTTGCGTGCTGAACGGCAATAAACCTCAACACCTTACTTCTGTCATCACGATCTTGTTGATCGGTGAACGTATGTGCAAGGGCAAGGGCACTCTGTTCATCTCCCGCCTGTACTAGACCGGCTGCCAATATAGTCGCCGTGCCCAATCTGCTATCTTCATCCTGCACCGTGGATAGATACCGACTGGCCTCCTTGAATGTCGTCACAGCGGCCTGTGTGTTTCCAGCTTCGAGTTGGGATCCACCTATATAGGACAATAGGCTGGCTCTCTCATCTACCGTGGGGAGAGTATTGGCTACCTGGATCGCTTGCGCAAAGGTGTGAGCCGCGTCAGCATGATTCTGTGATTTGGCCTGAAGCTCTGCGACCTTTGCAAGCCTACCAGCCTGGCTGCTCAAGTCCTTGAGAGACGCCGCGAGCACTTGAGCGTGCCGGTAAGTCTTGGCGGCCTCTCGCGTGTGCCCCAGTTTAGCTTGGACTGATCCGATGTCCGCCAGTGCGAGAACTTTCTCTTTGGGATCTCGAATCTTCGTCGCAGTCTTGAAGGCCCCCGCCACATCCTCCACGTTGGCCTGACTAACAACGATGTATCTCAGAACGTTCTCTCTGCCAAGAGGTTGATCATTTATCTTACCGGCCATATCGGACGCATGCCGAAGAGTTGTCCTGGCTAACGCAAACTCAGCCTGCTTGTTCTTGAGTGAGACCACTTGCTCATCGGCATAGCTCAGCGCACAGAGGCAAGATACGGTTAATGAAACACCGGTTATGACTTTGAAAAGACTCATCCTCGTTTCACCTTTAACGCGCGCCAATCTGTTCCTTGAACTCGCCCGAGCCTTCGCCGGAAAATTAAAAGGGACAAAAGAAGGACAGTGGCTCCCCGCCCAGGACTCCATCCTGCGAACGCTAGCTTTCTATACCGTTATCCTAAAAATCAAAGAATGGCAAAACATTTGGTTGACAAGACTGGCTGTCTGGAGGCGTGTCAAAAACGTTGTGAGGAACTAGCCGCTATCCCTTGGATTCAGTTGAAGATCACTGGTAGCTGTCGAAGGGGTCAAAAACAACTGTTTTTGAACCAGGCCTTCATCACTTGGCCCCTGGCTCATCACATTCATAGCTAGAAACGACTGGCCATTTTCTCCGCCAGCGGATGCAACCGTTCGATCGAGACCATATCTTGCTGGCTCTTCGCGGTCACCTCGACCCCGACGATAGCGGTCGGTTTGCTAACCGTGCATGTCGTATTGAACCCGTGCTGCGCGAGGTTCGCGGGTGGCACCATGGTCGAGCAAGTAATCGGCCCAAACGTCTTCACGTCGACCTGAATACCCATCTTCTTAACGACTTCGATGCCTCCCTTCTCTGTGCCGCCGGAGCGATCTCTTCCCGGGTCGAGTCCCGTGCTGAGCCGCAGCATCACCGTCGCTGTCGAGGTCTGACCGGAACAGAGCTCGACTCCCCCCGCGGCCATCCCGCCGCCCGCACTCAGGCTCACCGTGGTGCCCAGGACGGTCTGCAGCTCAGAGGAAGTGAGCAGCCCGCACGCCTTGTTGCCGTCCGCAGCGCCAACGGGCGCCTGCACGCTCGCCACGAACGCGCCGGCACACACTGCAACCGCCATCCATTGAAAGAACGCTCGCGTAGTCATGGACAACTCTCCCCTTGCCTGAAAAAGCGATAGAATCGGACTTGAGAGGTCTGCCCTATTTCATCCGATGCGCTGGATAGGTTTACCCTGCTCTCCCGCTCGTATTAGCCATCTCTTATTCATTTTTTTGGACTTCTTCCAGCTGAAGACCGTGGCCATATTCCCCCAACCGAGTTTTCCTTCTCAAACGGGTTGGGTTTGTGAACACCCTACGGACCACAGCTTCCGGTGGTGTCTTTGGCCGCTTTTCCATTCCTCCGATAGAATCAGTTCGGGCTTCGCTCACCGTCAGAAGGAAGGGCTCAACTCCCCTGGCGCGCATGATCGAGGGCCTTGACCATGGTCAAAAGGCGCGCCCGGCCTTCTTCGGAAATCTCGGTGAACTGGACCCCCATCCCAGGAAAGAACACATAATGCTCCTCCCTAGGTCGGACCCAGGCCACTGTGCCTTGTGCGTTGATCGGCGCGGTCGGATCGTCAGGCAGGACGAGTTCCAGCGCGAGGGCCGTCCCTAGCTGCGGCGGCAGATGGGTCTCGATGAAGACCCCACCTCCGCCTATCTCACAGGTGACACTGTCGACGTGTGTGTGGTCCCCGGTCAAGTAGCGCACCTTCGCCGCGAGACGACTGCGGGGGTAATTCCGGACAGCTCGATGGGATCTGGCCTCTTTGACATAGCCCTGAATGAAATCTATAACGGCTTCCCACGACACCGCCCCCAGCGGTTCGCCTGTTGGGTCGGGCAGCGTCATCGTTTCCGCCTCGCTGTCCAGCCCCAATGCTTTCCCCCGGTGCCGCAATGAGATCTTAATGG
>JANYBU010000059.1 GCA_025360665.1 Nitrospira sp. | reverse complement strand
ACTGTGGATTCGCTCATGCACGTCGAGCGGTATTCGCATGTGATGCACATTGTGTCAAATGTGACAGGACAACTGGATACGTCGAAGACCTCGTACGACGTGTTGCGGGCCTGCTTCCCTGCCGGTACGGTCTCCGGTGCGCCGAAGATTCGCGCAATGCAGATCATCGACGAACTCGAGCCCACGAGGCGCGGTCCCTATGCCGGCGCGGTGGGGTACTTCAGTTTCTCCGGCAACATGGACATGTGCATTAATATCCGGACGGTCGTCGTGAAGAAGCACCAAGCCTTCATACAAGCCGGGGCCGGCATTGTCGCGGATTCGAATCCGGAACACGAATATGAAGAGACCTGTAACAAGGCTCAGGCCATGATGAAGGCCGTCGAATTGGCCGAGCAGGGACTGGAATGACCGGTGCTACGTGCGAGAAGCATCACAAGTGCGAGTCTCGCATTTTCCCCGAGTCCCGCGCGCGATGCTTGCGCGAGTAACGCCATGCTACTGATGATAGACAACTATGACTCCTTCACCTACAACCTCGTGCAATACTTCGGGGAACTGGGTGAAGACATCAGGGTATTCCGCAACAATAAAATTACGATCGACCAGATCGAATCGCTGCAGCCCAGCCGCATTGTCATTTCTCCGGGACCCTGCACACCGATGGAAGCGGGTGTGTCGGTCGAGACGATCCGGCATTTTGGCGGGCGTCTCCCGCTCTTAGGCGTCTGCCTCGGCCATCAGTCACTGGCGGTGGCGTTTGGCGGCGAAGTTGTTCGAGCCGAACGGTTGATGCATGGCAAAACGTCGAAGATTCGACACGACGGGAAAACGATCTTCCATCAGCTGCCGAATCCATTTGATGCCACCCGCTACCATTCTCTGATCGTGAAACGAGAGACGCTGCCTTCCTGTTTTGAGATTTCCGCCGAAACGGCCGAGGGTGAAATCATGGGATTACGCCATCGGTCGCTAGGCATCGAAGGGGTGCAGTTTCATCCTGAATCGATCCTCACCACGGCGGGGAAGGACCTCCTCAGAAACTTTCTTAAACTCTAGCCTAGCCCGCCGGGGCTCCCGCCATGATTAAAGACGCGATTGCCAAACTCGCCGACCGTTCCTCTCTCACCGAGCAAGAAGCCCAATCGGTGATGTTGGAGATCATGGAAGGAATGGCGACTCCAGCCCAAATTGCCGCGTACTTGATGGGGCTCCGTCTGAAGGGGGAAACCATCGAGGAAATCACCGGCTCCGTACGAGCCATGCGTGCCAAGGCAGTTCGCATCGCGATCGGAGATCCCCTGGTCGTGGATACCTGTGGCACGGGCGGGGATGGGGCCCACACGTTTAACATTTCCACCACAACGGCGCTCGTCGTCGCAGGAGCAGGTCTGACCGTGGCGAAGCACGGCAACCGTTCTGTGTCATCCAAGTCTGGAAGCGCGGACGTCCTGTCGGCGCTCGGCGTCAAGATCGACCTGCCGACCGAACGGGTGGCCGATTGTATCAATGAGGTCGGAATCGGCTTTCTCTTCGCTCCTCTCTATCACGGAACCATGAAATATTGTGCGGGCCCCAGACAGGAGATGGGCACCCGAACCATGCTGAATCTCTTGGGCCCTTTGACCAATCCAGCCGGAGCCACCATTCAAGTGCTCGGCGTCTACGAGGGACGATTGACCTCCCTGCTGGGGAATGTGCTTATGCGTCTGGGATCACAACATTGCTTTGTCGTGCATGGGATGGACGGACTCGATGAAATCACCCTTACCGCAAAGACACAGATTTCGGAGGCCAAGGGGGGCGTTCTCTCGAACTATCTCCTGGACCCTGCGGATTTTGGACTGACGCTGGTTCCAGCCAAACAACTAGCAGGAGGAACGCCGCAAGACAATGCTGCGATCACTCGAGACATTCTCCAGGGGCGAAAAGGACCGAAACGGAACATTGTCTGTTTGAATGCCGCTCCGGCCCTTGTCGCAGGACGCACGGCGGCAACTCTTCAAGAGGGATACCTCTTGGCAGGCCAGGCCATCGATTCCGGTGCCGCGGCTGAGAAACTGGCTCGCCTCATTGTATTCACGAATAAGGGATGACTGCATCGTGATTCTCTCTCGAATTTTGGAGCACAAGAAGGCAGAACTCCGGCGCAAACAAAGCCGAGGGTACCTCTCCGAACTAAAGGCGAAGATTCAGGACGCACCTGGTCCACTCGGCTTTGCCGTGACCCTCGAAGCTACGAGAACGGCCGGCAGTCCTTCGCTGATCGCCGAAGTCAAGAAGGCCTCACCCAGTCTTGGCCTCCTCCGTCCTGAGTTCTCCGATCGGTTCGACTATCTCGAGATTGCCAAGGCCTATCATGTCCATGGCGCCTCGGCGCTATCCGTCTTAACCGACAAGGATTTTTTCCAAGGGAGCCTCGACTACCTCCTCGAGATCAAACAATCGGTGCCTCTGCCTGCCTTGAACAAAGAATTCATGGTTGAGGAGATCCAGTTTTACGAAGCGCGTGTCTACGGTGCCGATGCCGTCCTCTTGATCGTCGCAGCTCTCGAACGACAACAACTGATCGACTTCTATGCTCTCGCCCGTGGTTTAGGGCTAGATGTGCTGATCGAGACTCATCACGAGCGCGAACTCGATACCGTATTGGAGCGACTCCCACAGGCTCGACTGATCGGCATCAACAACCGGGATCTCAAGACCTTCACGACAGATCTGGCCGTTACGCTGCGTTTGGCGAAACGGATTCCGTCCGACAAGCTGATCGTCAGCGAGAGCGGCATCCACCAGCGCGCCGATGTGGTGCGGTTGGTCGAAGCCGGTATCCATGCCATGCTTGTTGGAGAATCACTCATTCGGGCCGATGACATCGGGAACAAGATCCGTGAATTACAAGGAGCTCCGGCTCCGTAGCACGCCTAAGATGCCCTATACACCGAAAGTCAAAATTTGTGGCATCACCAACGCCGAGGACGCCGCCGCGGCAGTCGACGCCGGGGCCGATGCCTTAGGATTCGTGTTCTATCGGAAAAGTCCTCGGTATATCGAGCCCACGCTAGCCCGGCAGATCATTATGAGTCTGCCTCCCTTAGTGACACCGGTAGGTGTGTTCGTCAACGAAGATCTACAAGTGGTTCGGAATCTAATGGACGATTGTGGACTCGTGCTCGCACAACTACACGGAAACGAATCGGCGATCTATTGCAAAGAGTTAGGTCGTACGGTCCTCAAAGCGCTGCGGGTGAAAGATCGGAGCACATTTCTCGCTTTGGCAGAGTTTCGTGGGCGGGCCGGAGTTCGAGGATTCGTACTGGACGCCTTTTCCGATCAGGCCTACGGAGGCACTGGGCAGGTGATTGATTGGCAACTCGCGGGAGAAGCAGCCAAGGCTGCGAGCATTCTCCTAGCCGGGGGGCTCACCTCGGACAATGTCGAAAAAGCCATCCAGGCGGTACAACCATACGGCGTCGATGTGAGCAGCGGAGTTGAACGGGCACCGGGCAAGAAGGATCACGAGAAGATGTGTGCATTTATTCGAGCCGTCAGGGTTGTCTCCCTGACATGAGCCCGTTTATACTGCAACCATTCTAAACAAACATGAGGACGGTGATGGATTCGGTTCCCAATAAACAAGGTCGTTTCGGTGCATACGGCGGACGCTATGTCCCTGAAACACTCATGCCTGCGCTGCTTGAATTGGAGCAGGAATATGCCCGTGCAAAAAAAGACCGGCGCTTCCAGTCCGAATTAGCCTATTATTTGAAACACTACGTCGGCCGACCCACCTCGCTCTACTTCGCCGAACGACTCACGAAGCGGTTGGGTGGAGCGAAGATCTATTTGAAGCGCGAAGACCTCTGTCATACCGGGGCCCATAAAATCAATAACGCGATCGGGCAGGGGCTACTGGCCCGCCGGATGAAGAAACCACGCATCATCGCTGAAACCGGGGCTGGACAACATGGGGTGGCGACGGCGACTGTTGCGGCGCTGTTCGGGCTTCAATCTGAAATTTATATGGGGACCGAAGACATGCAGCGCCAGGCGCTGAACGTTTTCCGGATGAGATTACTCGGTTCGACCGTCACGGGGGTCGACGCTGGAAGCCGCACGCTCAAGGATGCCATCAGCGAAGCCATGCGAGATTGGACGACAAATATCCGCACGACCCACTACATTCTCGGTTCCGTTCTCGGGGCCCATCCCTATCCGATGATGATCCGTGACTTCCAATCCATCATCGGGCGTGAAGCTCGGCGACAGATTCTGGCAGCAGAAGGCCGGTTGCCGGATTGCCTCATTGCCTGCGTCGGCGGTGGCAGCAATGCCATGGGACTCTTCCATGCGTTCATCCGGGACAAGAAGGTCAAGATGGTCGGCGTCGAAGCCGGGGGCCTGGGAGTCGCGAGCGGAAAGCACGCCGCGCGTTTTGCCGGAGGAAAGCCGGGCGTCTTGCAAGGCACCATGACCTATCTTCTCCAGGGCGACGATGGACAAGTTAATCTGACACATTCGGTTTCAGCCGGGTTGGATTACGCCGCGGTCGGTCCCGAACACAGTTATTTGCGGGATCAAGGCCGAGCCGAATACACCTCGGTGACCGACGACGAAGCCATGGCTGCGTTCGATCTGCTCTCAAGAGAAGAGGGAATCATGCCAGCCCTCGAAAGCGCCCATGCCATTGCCCACACTGTGAAGGTGGCACCCACGATGAAGAAGAATCAGCTTCTGGTCGTGAATCTATCCGGTCGTGGAGATAAGGATGTTCAACATATAGCCAAAATTCGAGGGATCACGCTGTGACATCGAAGATTGACCGTACCTTTGCACGGCTTCGGCAGGGAGGTGAGAAGGCTCTCATCGCCTATGTGATGGCAGGCGACCCCTCACTCGATATGACTGAACAACTTGTCGTGGAGTTAGAACAGGCCGGGGCCGATATCATCGAACTGGGTGTCCCGTTTTCCGATCCCATCGCCGATGGTCCCGTGATCCAACAGGCGGCAGAACGAGCCTTGCGCAGTGGGACATCGCTTCGAACGATCCTTTCCATGATCACACGGCTCAGGACCAGGACTCAGATTCCTCTGGTCTTGATGGCCTACTACAATAATATTCACGCGTTCGGCCATGACCGGTTCTGCCATGAGGCTGCCCAAGCGGGTGTTGACGGGCTGATCATTCCTGACATGCCGCCGGATGAAGCAAGCTCGCTCAAAGGGCCGGCCGCAGCGGCTGGGCTTCAACTGATATTTCTTCTTGCCCCCACAAGCACGGCGGAACGGCGGACATTTGTGGCACGCCAGTCACAGGGCTTCGTCTATTACGTGTCGCTGACCGGGATCACCGGCGCGAAACTCCGCAACCTGGCTGATGTGGGTAAGAATGTCGAGAAAATCAGGAAAGTCACCCATGTTCCGGTGGCGGTCGGCTTCGGGGTTGCGACGCCGGAGGATGCTGCCAACGTCGCGGCCATAGCCGATGGGGTAATCGTCGGCAGCGCGATCGTCAAGCAGATTGCCGCACACCAGCAGAAACCAGAGATGGTGAAGCGCGTGGCTGAATTTGTCCGCTCATTGAAGACAGCCATGCGAGCGGCTCAGTCCAAATCCCGCTAGGCGTCCGGTCACCCCTCTCCTCATTAAAAACACGACAGAGCGCTCCCCGAGCTGATGCGAGTCGGTCTCTTCAACCGCACTGAGAAAATTCAGAGGAGGCGGGAACTATGGTTTGCCTTGGGGAGGCATGGCCTTAATCATCTCAGCTGCCAGCTCTTTCGCGATATCCTTTAAATTCGGCCGATAGAACATATAGCTACTAGACCGTTCATGTCGCGCCTTCCACACGGTGGTGCCTGTGGTGGCATCGACCAGACGGAGGCTCAGGCCCACTCGACCGACATTGTCGCCTTCCTTGCGCATATATTCCCAGGAGTTCACACGTACAACTAAGAACGAGTCCACGTTCAGCGCTTTGCCCAACTTCACAGCGGAGTCCTTGTCGGACTGACCCGTCATTTCCAGACGTGAGAAGTAGAACACCAACGCATCGAACGCTTCTTTCGAAGCCTGAAAGATATCCGTCACATTTTCAGGAGACACCACACGCTCGATATTAGCGGTCCTATTCAGGGCGCCGGATAAGACCTCTTGAATATCCTCGCGCGCGTTGTCGTATTGGCTCGCCATGGGTGGAAGTACCGCAATGGCTTGAGGCCGGAACATTTTCGCCCCTGGTCCTTCCCACACTTCCTGTAAGCCGCCACAGCCGGCGATTAGGAGAGGAAGAAGGCAGAGGAAGATGGCACGTCGCAGGTGATGAAGGATGAACATGAATTCAGTATACCATTAGAATGTCAAAGAGACAGAGCCCGAGACGAGGGCACCCTTTTCTCGGAAGTCATACCCGCCACCCACATCGACACGGAGTGCAAAGATTCGTAGGCCCAGCCCTGCAGTAGGGGTGAAGGGTGTCCCGGCATCCTTCATATTCTTGAAGGCGCCGAGGCGGAACGACAGGAATTCAGAAAAGATGGTCTGCTCGGCTCCTACACTCAACACCTGGCTCTTGACGCCTGGAACAAACGTCTTATTCGAGGTCGCATCCACATCTGCCGTCAACGTCAACGAAGAATAGGGGTTGATCGCCACACCACCGCGGACTTGTGGCCCCAGCTTGAGTTCACCTCCGTCTGGGGCATTGAACGTCGGTTGATTGATGTCTTTAGCCACAGCACCAAAGCGTAGCCATGAGGATGGGCGATAGATGGCGCCCACGTCGAT
>JANYBU010000044.1 GCA_025360665.1 Nitrospira sp. | reverse complement strand
TCGACGAAGGTGTTTTTCAGGGATGTCTACGATCATGTGATCCAGATCGTGGATACGATCGAAACCCTTCGCGAAATGGTCTCAGCCGGTCTCGATATCTATCTGTCGAGTATCAGCTATCGGTCGAACTCGGTCATGAAGAGATTGACGATCATCACGACGATTTTCATGCCGTTGACGTTCATCGTTGGGATCTACGGGATGAACTTTGAGCACATGCCGGAGCTGAAGTGGGAATGGGGTTATCCGCTTGTATTGGGTGTGATGGTGGCGATCGCAATTGCCATGCTGGGATTTTTCAAACGAAAGAAGTGGATCTAGTCCGTATGGATCATGAGGGAGTGATGATGAGTCGGCGGGTTCTCACCGTTACGAGAGGTGCACTGGCGCTTGCCTGGCTGTTCCTGGCAGGCTATGGCAGTACAGAGGCGTCAGCAGGCGAACAAGGAAAACCAGCAGATCTGCCGGGTGTCACCAAGAATCGAGACAACCCCCTGCCTGCGTCGCAGCGGTTCGTCATCCTGCCGGCCTTCACCAACGACGCGGTGTTAGACAAAACAACCAGCTTGGTCTGGGAAAAATCTCCACAGACAACGAGCGCCAGATGGAGCGTGGCTCGACGCACCTGCGTTGAGAAACGTGTCGGAGGCCAGATAGGCTGGCGGCTGCCGTCCCTGGAAGAACTGGCCAGTCTGGTGGATTACTCTGTAGCCCCTCCGAGTCTGGCTCTTCCGCCTGGCCATCCGTTTCTGTCTGTTCAATCGGCCGTCTATTGGTCGTCGACGAGACCTGGCGAGGATCCCAAGGGCTCATGGGGCGTGCACTTCGGTTTGGGTGGCGGTGCGACCTTTATCAATTGGGCCCACAGCGTCCAAGCGTGGTGTGTTCATGACGGCATGAATCCAGATCAGCGTTGAGGTTTTGCAGTTCAAACGAGGTGGACGATTATGGCTTGAGTGCTAGAAGGGCGAGGGGGTTACTCAGCGACCTCGACACGATCGACGAAGTACGCGGTCTCTCCGAAGCACGTGGTGGGGATGTAGCGATATTCTTTGTAGTGCAGGACCAACCGTTTTCCCACGATCTGCGTGAGTTGTGATGCCACTTTCGGGTCCGAGACCGAAAAGCTCCACAACACCGGGGCGACGCCCGGCACCGTCGTCATGGCCAGTTCCCCTTCGTGGGTCTTGCAGACCCAGCCCTTGTTGGAAAATTTCTGAACATAGCCGGCTCTGTTTCCGTCGGAGTAGCTGTAGTTGAAGGCGACGAGCAGATAGGCCGCGCCGATGAAGATCAGGAACAGCACAAACAGCTTTATCATCGAGTTTCTCCTAGGTTATAAGAACCTGTCCCCACATTGACCATTTCTATTGCGGCGAACGATCCACAACCATCTGCGTCGTTCTCGGCCCTGAAAAATCCTCAACGTATTCCAGTGACTACGTCTCCGGTTTTTCTGGGCCTTGCGGTCTGAATCTGGTCGCCTCTCCTTCGCTTCGTCACGAAGGCAATGTCGGACAGGCTCCTAGCGAAAATCCGTGAATAACCAGGGAGCCTCGGCCTTTCGTCGAGTTTCGTAAGCCGCGATGGTGGTCTCGTATTGCAAGGTCAAGCCAATGGCATCGAGACCATGATACAAACAATCTTTTCTAAAGGGATCGATCTCGAAGTAGGAGCGTGTGCCATCCGGGGTGGTCACTGTCTGACTTCCGAGGTCTACCGTCAATTGGTATCCGGGCTTCGTCAAGACGTCGTTCATCATGGCTAGAACGTCGTCCGCCTTCAACGCCACGGGTAGCATGCCGTTTTGAAAACAGTTGTTGTAGAAGATGTCGGCAAAACTCGGTGCAATGATGCAACGGAAACCCTGGTCGAGAAGCGCCCAAGGAGCATGTTCACGCGACGACCCACATCCGAAGTTATCACGCGTCAGGAGAATCGTCGCGCCCTGGAAGCGCGGTTGATTCAAAAAAAACGCTGGGTCCTGTGATCCATCCTTCTGCTTGCGCCAATCGTAGAACAACCCTTCGCGGAGCCCGGTTCGCTTGATCGTCTTCAGAAATTGCTTCGGGATGATTTGATCGGTATCGACATTCACGCGGTCCAACGGCGCGACCAGACCGGTCAGAGATGTAAAGGGCTGCATTGTAATCCTCGTGAAAGGTGAGTCGCGAAGTGTAAGGCGTAAGCGACCTGTCGCAATCCGTTCGTTAATCCCCTCACGCCCAGTTTCTGATATCGACGAAATGCCCTTCGACGGCGGCAGCGACGGCCATCGCCGGCGACACGAGATGAGTCCGGCCGCCGGCCCCCTGGCGCCCTTCGAAGTTTCGATTGCTGGTCGAGGCGCAACGCTCTCCAGGCTGAAGCACGTCGGCATTCATCGCCAGGCACATACTGCAGCCGGCTTCCCGCCATTCGAATCCGGCTTCTTTGAACAATTGGTCGAGCCCTTCCTGTTCGGCTTGCTGTTTCACGAGACCGGAACCGGGCACGACCATCGCGTGAACGGTCTTCGCAACATGTTTTCCCTTGGCTAAGCTCGCGGCCAGACGAAGATCCTCGATCCGTGCATTCGTGCACGAGCCGATGAAGACCTTGTCGATCGTGATCTCGGTGATCAGCATGTTAGCGGTGAGGCCCATGTAGGCCAGCGCCTGCTCGGTCGCCTTGCGGGTGTTCTCATCGGCCATCGTGTGCGGGTCCGGGACCTTCCCATCTACGCCGATGACCATGCCGGGGCTGGTACCCCAGCTCACTTGCGGAGCGATACCTTCTGCCTTCAATGCGACCGTCGCATCGTAACTGGCGTTCGCGTCGGTTGTCAGCTGCTGCCAGGCTCGCACGGCCTGCTCGAACAACTCGCCCTTTGGCGCCAGCGGCCGGCCCTTGATGTAGGCGATGGTCTTTTCGTCCGGTGCGACCATGCCGGCGCGGGCTCCGGCCTCGATCGACATATTGCAGAGTGTCATGCGCCCTTCCATGCTGAGGGCGCGGATCGCCGAGCCTGTGTACTCGATGACATAGCCGGTACCGCCGGCTGTGCCGATCTTGCCGATGATGGCTAGAATAACGTCCTTCGCCGAACAGAGGTTTGACAGCGCCCCATCGACACGGATCTCCATGGTCTTGGGTCGTTTCTGCACCAAGCACTGGGTGGCCAGTACATGCTCCACTTCGCTGGTGCCGATGCCGAAGGCCAACGCGCCGAACGCACCATGTGTCGAAGTGTGCGAATCGCCGCACACGATGGTCGTCCCTGGCAGGGTAAAGCCCTGTTCAGGTCCGATCACGTGGACCACGCCTTGGCGGATGTCGTTCATGCCGAAGAGTGTGATGCCGAAGTCACGGCAATTCTCCTCCAGCGTCTGGATCTGTTTCGCACTGAGGGGATCGGCGATGCCCACGGTCCGGTCGGTGGTCGGGACGTTGTGATCCGGCACCGCCAACGTGGCACCCGGACGTCGAGGCCGGCGGCCCGAGAGCTTGAGCCCTTCAAACGCCTGCGGTGAAGTTACTTCGTGGACCAGCTGACGATCGACATAGAGCAGAGTGGTCCCGTCCGGTTCTGCGCGGACGACGTGGGACTCCCAGATTTTTTCGAAGAGGGTCTGAGCGGCCATGGTGACTCCTCATGAGTGGTCTCTCTCGGAGGGTACATCCAAGAGGATCCATATTATACAGAGTCCTCCTATGATCTGTACAAGAGTGTCTCTCCCTACTTCTTGCGTTGAAAATATGAACGTGGTACCACCGCCTGGTCGGTGGGTACGAGGCTCCTTCCCTGCGGCTGCATCAGAGGATTGTGCCGTGACTTTTCAGATATGGACCAATCCCGCGATCATGGAGTGGTCGCAACTGCTCCTCAATAGTTTCCGTTACTGGACCGGGCGTGACCTACTCGAACGAGCGGGTGATTCGGACTATCAGGCCCATGCCCTCTTTCTCTCACCGTTCGTCGTCGTCTCCCACGGGATGGAAGAGGATCCTCTCCTCAATTACGGCAATCAGATCGCGTTGGAACTATGGGAGATGACCTGGGAGGACCTGACGCGGACACCGTCGCGGCTGACGGCGGAGCCTACGAATCAGGACGAACGCGAATGGATGTTGGAACAAGCCAAAATTCGTGGCTATCTGGACACCTATCGAGGTGTGAGAATAACTTCAACAGGACGCCGCTTTCGCGTCGAGAATGCCCTCATCTGGAATGTTGTGGATACAGAGGGACAGAGGGTCGGGCAGGCTGCGACCTTCTCGCAATGGACCTGGTTGACCTGACCGGCTGGAACGGAAAGTAGATCTCGATTACTCCATTAGGTGCCGCTCTGGACGGATGTGCCGTGTTGGTATCCGCCTCGGCGACATCCCCTCCGACGTAGATCGAACAACAACGTGCCGTGGATTGATGGGCTAGGTGCGGACATGCCCCGGCTTGGAGGTGCGAGAGGGCGTGCTGACGGAGGACGGCGCGCACCTCTGAGTTCGTCCGGGAGTCGTCGGGGCTGTGCCACCTGGAGACCCAAGGCCGTGAGGTGCCTCGAAATTCGTATGACTCAAGAAGCACTAGAAGACAATGCGGGTTAAGGGTTGGCTAGGTCCAGAGTTCGAGGGGGCTTCGGCGGACGATGGCCCGGAGAATATCGCTGGTTGCCAGAATGCCGACTGGGTGACGGGAGCTGTCGAGGATCGGAATCGCACTCACGTGTTCATCGAGCATGACGTGGGCGATCTCACGGATCTCCGTCGTTGGGGTGGCAGACAAAACTCGGGTGCTCATCACACGGGCAAGCTTGTGCCCGGCGGACGGTCCCGGCGGATTGACGGATTCCAACTCATGCGCATAGGGCAGCAGGTCGTGGTCCGATATCATTCCGACCAACGTGCCATGGACCGACGTCACAGGGAGATGGTGAATCCCCTTATGTTTCATGACGCTCCATGCCTCCAACAGGGTGCTATCGGAGGGCAAACTTGTTACGGGCGAGGTCATCAAGTCCTGAGCAAGGAGCGCCGGCTTGGGTGTAGCGCCTTGAGGGCCCTGTTCCTGGTAGGCCTGTTGAGCGAGGAGCGTAGCGTGGTTGGTCGCCTGGCGTCCCTGTTCTTTTGAGCGACCCCGTCGATTGTCCGCGTCGGCCTGAGTCGCAGGTGGACGCGAAGACACCGATAGCGCAGGATGCATTTCGACGATGCCATTGACTGCACGAATAATCGGCATGGCTGACCTCACAATGTCTGTATCGGACCCCTGCTGGAAATACTTAAGCCTGGAAGGCTCTGTCCGAGTGACCGTAGAGGGCAAGAGGGGGGAAGGATTGGGAGAGATGCAAGGACTTGAGTAGCCCTAGGGGGTAGCAAGGAATTGGAACCGCGGACACGAGTGACCATCAACGATCACAGTCTCCAGGAACATCGCCGTTGGTCTGATCCATAGCCCGCGGTTGCCGTACAGCGCGCGATACACCACAAATTCCTCTTCCGTTTCTGAGTGCCGAGCTACCCCCAGCACCTCATATTCGTGGCCCTTATAGTGCCGATAGCGACCAGGCTGCACCATCGTGTATCCTCCCTTCCTGACTCCGTACTATAACGGGAAGGAACGATGGAATCACAGAGGCGGGCTTCAATGCACAAGAACCATGATGTCATCGTCATCGGCGGCGGGTCGGCGGGCTATGCCGCGGCACGGACAGCGCGCGATGCCGGTGCCGACGTGGCGATTGTGGATCAGGGCCCGCTCGGCGGGCTCTGTATTCTCCGTGGCTGCATGCCGACCAAGGCCATTCTGCGTTCTGCCGAAGTTGCGGCCCTTCTCAGGCGGGCGAAGGAGTTCGGGCTCTCCCCAGTCTCGGCTCAAGCCGATCTGTCGGCGATCGTGGATCGGAAGGATCGGCTGGTCCGCGAGTTTGCCGACTATCGTATTGAGCAGCTTCACGACCCGCGGCTCACGCTCTATCAATCGCGGGCGGTCTTTCGGTCGCCCCACGAGATCACCGTCGGAGACACTGTCTTGTCGGCCGGCTCGTTCATCCTGGCCACCGGGTCGAGGCCCAGTGAGGTTCCGATTCCTGGCTTGGCCCAAGCCGGATATTTCACGAGCGATTCGATCCTCGATCTCCGCGCCCAACCGGGTTCCTTGATTATTCTGGGCGGTGGGGCTGTTGCCCTCGAACTCGGTCAGTTCTTTGCTCGACTTGGGACGAAGGTCACGATCCTTCAACGGGGACGGACGCTCCTTTCTGAGATGGACGAGGATGTCGGACGCGCGCTTGAAGCTGCATTGATCGACGAGGGCATTGAAGTCGTCACGGGCGCGCAGTTGCTGCGTGTGACTCATGAGGCAACGGGGAAAATCGTGTGGGTGATGAAAGACGGACGAGAGCGGTCCTACGTCGGCGAGGAAATTCTCCAGGCCTTAGGTCGACGGCCCAACATCGAAGGGCTTCGCCTTGATCTGGCAGAGGTGACCGTCGACGGAGGACGGGTTGTGGTCGATGGCGCCATGCGTACCTCGCAAGCCCATATCTACGCCGTGGGTGACGTGAACAATGTTACACCTATTGTGCACCTTGCCATTCAGCAGGGAGAGATTGCGGCGTACAACGCGGTGCATGCGGACCAACCGGGGAAGACGATCGATCATCGTCTGGATACGGAAGTGGTCTTTACCGATCCGCAGGTCGCGGTGCTGGGACTCAATGAAGCGCGCGCAAAGGCCGAAGGGACTCCCTGCCTCACGGCCTCCTATCCTTTCGCCGACCATGGGAAGGCCCTCTGTCTCGGCGCTACGCACGGCTTCGTGAAACTCCTCTGTGCGCCGCAGACGGGCGAGATCCTTGGCGCGCAGATCGTCGGCCCGGAGGCGGGTGAACTGATCCACGAACTGATCGCGGTGATGTATTACCATGGGACCGCGGCTGACCTCTTGCGCATGCCGCACTACCATCCCACGTTGGCGGAAATCGTGACCTATCCGGCGGAATCCATTGTCGAACGGTTGAGCGCATGATGAAGAGGCTCTGTGCGCTCGTGCTCAGCTCCCTCTTCGTATCATGCCTGGTTGCCAGCAACAGACGTGGGAATCGGCGATGGCGGCAGGACAGCAGGCCGTGCAACAAGGCAATTACGCAAACGCGGAACGGATTTTTCTCCTGGCGGTGCACAACGCAGAGGAGTTGGCTGGAAGAGCGCCGCGTGGCGGTCAGCCTCTGACAAATGGCGCAGGGCTATATCGGCCAAGGGAAATATGTGGAGGCGGAGCCAGTGTATCTGCAGGCGCTGAAGATTTTTCAAACCGTGCATGGCGAATTTCACGCCGATGTCGCCGCCACGCTCAACAACCTGGGGGTCCTCCATTGCATGCGGCCACTATGCCCAGGCGGAGCCCTTGCTGACGCGGGCTCTGGCCATCAACGAGAAACTCCTGGGCCTCGACCATCCCGACGTGGCGTTGAGTGTCGTGAGTCTGGCCCAGCTGCGCGTGGTCCAGGGCAGCCGGAAAAAGCGGAACCACGGTACCGTCGAGCCTTGGCGATTGGAAAGCGGGCGCTGGGGCCGTCCCATCTCGGCCGGACTATTCATGAATACCTGCTACGTCGTCAGATCCTTTCGCTCGGCGGGGCTTTTCTCGTTTGGTCTCCTCGACGGACTGCAAGTACGCCTACGTCGGCCTTACGTGCGAGAAGCCCCACGGGCTTTGGTCTCAAACGCCTCGCGACGGCATTCATGAATAGTCCGAGCTAGAGGTCGCGAAGGCGCTGGAGGAACCATGCCAATGCCCTGCGGAAATTAGGGCATGCAGACGAGGGGGGTCTCGCTGGAGCTGCATGCCAAAAACTTTCGCGCAGAGCGGAGTTGAACCGGTCGCGCCATCCAGTGTAGCGTACCCCCTATGGCGATGCACAATGAGCCGGTTCCCATCAAATGGCGCACGAACGGGATGATCGCGCGATTCGTGGGGATCGTGGCGATTGCGATCAAGTTCGTCATCGGGATCTATGGACTGGAAGACACAGGAGGGAGGTGGCTGCAGACGGCATTGGGCTTGCTGGTCACCGGCATGTTGGCCCAAGGCTATGCGCTCTATTGTTCCGTGAAGCGCAGGCAAGAGCTCAAGGACCAGCCCAAGTCATGAGACGAGTGCGTCAGCACCTATTCACGGTCTGGATGTTCCTCCTCGCTTGGGCGATGCTCGCCTGTGGGGGTCCGTGGCGCGACGGCTATTTCAAGAAGGGCGTGGATCGACTCACGCAAGACGAGGTGATAGAGAAGTTCGGGCCGCCCCATACGGCGAAGACGCCGGTCCTCGGGGGGGATTCGGTCTGGATCTATCGCGTTCCGATCAGTGACGAGGAATTGGCTTCGGTGAGCTTTTCCCACCTGACCGACACGGCAAAACAAGCGGCCGCATTAATGGGGAAACCTGCCGCACAAGGTCCCAAGGCCATGTTGTACTGCTACCGCTATACCCTGAACTTCAACGAACAGAAGATTCTGAAACAGTGGAAACGCGAAGAATGTGTGCCGGGAACCCATGATACGCTCAACGCCAATTAATGTTCTGATGCCGTGATCCATGCCTTCTTGGTTGCCGCATATCGATAGCTCAGCCGTGCTCGACGGGCTCAGCTCGATTCTACTACTGTTCTCCCTCCTCATCTTACGGACGTTGATCGTCCGAGCGATCGCCAAGAATCCGACCCTCTCGATGGAAGCGAAACGTCGATGGGTTGTTTCGGTCCGCAATACCATGGTGTTCGTGTTGCTAGTGGGGTTGGTCGTCATCTGGGCGCACGAACTCCAAGCCTTTGGCCTGTCTCTCGTCGCCTTGGCGGCGGCGCTCGTTCTGGCAACCAAAGAACTCATTCTCTGCTGGAGCGGAGCTGCGCTGAGAATCGGCGGGAAAGTCTACTCGGTGGGCGATCGCATTCAGATCGCAGGTCATCGAGGCGTCGTCTTGGATCATGACATCTTTGCGACCAAGCTCCTCGAGATCGGGCCGGGCCAAGCGTCGCATCTCTATACGGGCCGCGTGACAGTGTTTCCGAACAGCTTGCTGTTTACGAATGCCTTGGTCAAAGAGAATCCCGGCCAGGAGTATGGGCTCTATATCCTCGTGATTCCCCTCAGGGAGCAGGACGACTGGCGGGATGCTGAACGGCACCTGCTCGACGCAGCCAAGGTCGAATGTACTCCCTTTATGGAAGAAGCCGGTCGTCAGATGAAATTGTTGGAGCAGGCGAATCTGCTCGAAGCGCCGTCGCCGTCGCCCCGCATCACGATCCAATTGTCCGAACCGGGACGCATCCATTTGGTGCTGCGGTTCCCGGCACCGGACCGCGGGCGTTCGCGGATCGAACAGGCCATCCTGCGCCGGTATCTCACCGCTGTGGCTGCGACGTCAAAAAACTAACCGGTCTTCACCAGTGCCCCGTAAGAGCCGGTTCTTGACAGGGCTGAAATATGAGTGCAGGCTGGACAATACCGTGCCAAAAGAAGTAAACACCACTCACTACTATTTTTCAGGAGGTGCCGCATGCAGAAGTTGATCGTCGTCGCGTTTGCCGCTCTGTGCTTAGTTGGAACCGGTTCCCTGGCCCTGGCTGACGATGCCATGACGGGCGATATGGGTAAGATGAAAGACGAGATGAAGGCTGAGAAAGATACGATGAAGGGCGACATGAAGGCGAAGAAGGAAGAGATGAAGGGCAAGATGAAAGCCCACAAAGATGCGATGAAGGTGAAGCGCCATGAAATGAAGGAGAAGATGAAGGCGCACAAAGACGCGGCAAAATCTCAGGCAGCTCCTGCTCCAATGTCAGCCCCCGCTCCTACTACCGCGCCATAAGTTTTTGCAGCCTCGTCAGTATTTTCCATGGCCCTCGGGAGGTCTTTCCTCTTGAGGGCCGTTGTATGTTGGGAACCTGTCGGATTGAGGCAGGGCGTGAAAGAAATTTTTCGTGGGTTCGACTCACCGTCATGACGTCAAGCTGAACCAGTCACGATGAGGACTGGAATCGGCTCCTCTGCAACCGCTTCATTAATCATATCCCTCGCCTTGTTCCCCCGTGGGCATTTTGCTAGGATGCGGCGGCCAAAGTGTTTGTAGGGCTCTGCATGAAAATCGCGACCTTCAACGTCAATTCTCTCCGCAAGCGTTTGCCGATCGTACTCGACTGGCTGGCCACGCAGAAGCCTGATGTGCTCTGTCTTCAAGAAACCAAAGTCCAGGACAGCGAGTTTCCGCTGCTGGCATTGGCGGAATCAGGGTACGAAATCACCTACCGGGGGATGAAGTCTTACAACGGTGTCGCGATATTGAGCCGGGAGAAACCGGAGGCGGTGGCGTATGGGTTTGATGATGGAGGCGAATCGGAGGACGCGCGGCTCTTGCGCGTGGTGATCAAGGGGATTCCCATCGTCAATACCTATGTGCCGCAGGGCTTCGAGATCGACTCACCCAAGTATCAATACAAGCTTGGCTGGTACGATCGACTCCGCAAGTATTTCGAGAAGCATGTGTCACCGAACAAACCGGCCGTTTGGTGCGGTGACATGAACGTCGCTCCCCGGCCGATGGACGTGCACAGCCCCGAGAAACATCTCAAGCATGTTTGCTATCATGAGGATGCGCGGCGGGCGTATGAGCATACGTTGGCGTGGGGATTTCAGGACGTGTTTGTGAAACTCTATCCGGACCGACAGCAGTATACGTTTTGGGATTATCGAGCGCCGGGGTCGCTGGAAGCGAATAGAGGCTGGCGCATCGACCATATTCTGGCGACGGCCTCGTTGGCAGAGCACTGTGTCAGGGTCGAGGTGGACGTCGAGCCGCGGCGAGCGAAAGACCCCTCAGATCACACATTCTTATGGGCGGAGTTTTCGGTCTAACCACGAGCGCAACGTCCACACCTGCCCAATTCGGTCGGTTCG
>JANYBU010000396.1 GCA_025360665.1 Nitrospira sp. | reverse complement strand
CTGTGGTCGAGAGTTTGAAGGTCCACAAAATGTGAAAGCGCATCTTCGTAAATGCCCAAAATATCTCAAGTCCAAAGAGGATTCTGCAAAGGTGACTTCACCAAAGACTCCTTCGCAGCCCCCTGCGCCGACAACCTCTCAAAATACGCCCCTCCCTACTCCCCTGTCCGAGGCGGTGATCAACCTTATGACCCAAATGTCTGCTCAGTTTACTGGCCCAGACGAGGCGACACGGCTCAAACAAAAGCGCGAATCCTTGCTGACGTTATTGCTTATCCATCTCGTCGATTGGTATCGACCGGTCGAGGGTGTGATCACACCAGCGATGGCCGCCGCTGCCAAAGTGGCCATGCTCGACGAACTCCGGCCACAAGCCGTCGAGGATCTCTCGCATGCGGAACTCACCCTCCGAGGAGAGGTCATACGCAATAGAGTATTTGCCCCTTTCCTAAGAGCGCAACAATGGGAATGTAGAAAACAGCACGAAGTGAAACAACGAGCACAACTACACGCGCAACAAGAGACCGACACCCAAGCACGTCGAGCCATACGCAAGACTACATTGATCGAACTGGGGATCAGTCGAGCCTTGCAGTCGGTGTCGTCACGAGCCTTCCCCACTCGCGTGCTCGTAGTGCTCGAATGGGAAATCCGTGCACGCCTCGAAGCCTTGATAGTTGGCGATGAGACAGAATTACAAGTCGACGAAACAATCGAAGCCGCGATCACGCGGCCGCTGTTGGAGTGGGAGACGCGCGTGGAGCAATATCAGAGCGCCGAACGTGAGCGCGTCCTGGAAAAATGTCTCACAGCCGCGGTGCCAGTCGTGGAAGCAGCCGTTCCGTGGATACAAGACGTTGTCGTGAACTACATCTGCACGACGCTCGGCATGCCGCCGTTTTCCCCTTCCTCAGCGCCTGAAGCACGTAACCCGTCCAAAGACGAGTCAGCTCCCGAGAGTACCACGGCCCCGACGTCACATCCTGTGCGTCAGCGTCCGTCCTCTCCTACCACGGATTGTAACGAGGTGGCCGCGTCCGAATCAGCAGCTTCGACGTCATCAGATACAAAGATGGCCGCGAGCTAAATCAAATGGCGCTGCTGAATGTCACAGAGGTGTCTGAGTGGCTCCGGGTGAAACGGTCGACGCTCTACCTATGGGCCGAGCAGGGCATGATTCCACACGTGAAGCTCGGTCGACTCTTGCGATTCGATCGCGGTGAGATCGAGGCCTGGCTCCAGAATCACCGAGTGGAAGGCATCCCAGAGCCAACTTCGCACCGACGCCGACACGGCACCGACAGCGTAGATACCCTGATTGCGACCGCCAAAGCCGCGGTCTATACTTCGTGCCGCGGGAAACCAGACCAAGACAGGGCCACACGAAAGGGGGAACCTTATGGCTCTGTATAGGCGAGGACCTATCTGGTGGATGCGGTTTAATTATCAGGGACGACAGATTCGACGGTCGACCGATGCGACGGACCGGAGGCTGGCGGAGCAGATCTATTTTAAGGTGCGGGGTTTGGTCGCCGAAGGCAAATGGTTGGATCGGCCTCCCGTACCACAGCGATCGGTGAAGGACTTGCTCGAACGTTATTTGCGAGACTATTCAGTCGTGAATAAGGCAGCCGGCACACACCGCCGGGACCAGAGTCTCGCTGCGCATGTGCTGCGTGCGTTCGGCGACGTCCCCTTAGATCAGCTCCGTCCGGCCCAGCTCGCGGACTATAAGGCGAGCCGACGGGCCCAAGGCATCGCGCCGAAGACACTCAACGACGAGCTCGGCTTGCTCGGTCACGCCTATAAGCTCGCAGAGCGGGAGTGGGAATGGGTGACCAACAATCCTGTACAAAAGATCGCCAAAGAAAAGGTCCGCAATCTGATCGAGCGCTGGTTGACGCCGGAGGAGGAGCAGCGACTACTCGCCGCCTCTCCGACGTGGCTCCAGGAGATCATCGTGTTCGCGCTCCACACGGGCATGCGACGCGGCGAGATCCTGAACCTGCACTGGTCGCATGTCGACTTGACACGTCGCACGCTCACAATCCTGGAGCAGAAAAACGGCGCGCGGGACACGTTGCCGGTCAATGATACGGCGATGGACATCTTGCAGGCTCGCGCCGCGGTGCGGACCAGCAGCACGGAGGCGGTATTTCTCAATGGGGTAGGCCACCCACGGAATGCGCGCAATCTGTTGCGAGCGTTCTATCCGGCGATGCGGAAGGCGGGCATCACGCGGTTCCGGTTCCATGATCTCCGGCATACGTTTGCGACCCGGCTCATTCAAGCCGGGGTGGATGTCTATACGGTCCAGAAATTGGGCCGGTGGAAAACGATCTCGATGGTGCTGCGCTATGCGCACCATCAGCCGGAGAGTTTGCGAGGCGGCGCGGAGGTGTTGGATCGTCTCCGGCGAGAACATAGCACAATGGTAGCACAATCGGTCGGCGTCGTGAGTGGGGGGATGGCGTAAGTGTTTGATAAGTGGTGCGCCCGGCTGGAATCGAACCAGCGACCCTCAGCTTAGAAGGCTGATGCTCTATCCAACTGAGCTACGGGCGCGTTCTTGAACGGATGACACGTTAGGAGTGAGGGGTAAGGGGTAAGGGGTACGGCGAGGGAGTGAGGAGCCGATACAACACGTACTCACTTCATCATTCGTTCACGTTTCACCCCTTACGCCTCACATTTCAGGCACTGGATTTGGTCGGGGCGAGAGGATTTGAACCTCCGACATCCTGCTCCCAAAGCAGGCGCGCTACCGGGCTGCGCTACGCCCCGACTCGAGCATCTCAAATTCCATCTCTCGTAACAGGTCTTTCGCCTGCGTGAACGCTTTGGCGCGATGACTGATCGTGTTTTTTTGATCCGGAGACAGCTGAGCCAAGGTCTTCCCTAATTCCGGAATGAGGAATACAGGATCATACCCGAATCCTAACGTCCCACTCGCCTCTTCTGCAATCACTCCATCCAACGTTCCTTGTGCCACCCGTATTCCGCCTGAAGGGAGTGCGATCGCTGCGACGGTTAGAAAGCGAGCGGTTCGTCGTTCACGAGGCACGCCCGTCAACTCCCGCAACAACTTCCGACAGTTGTCTTCGTAGGTCGCGTCTTCGCCGGCATAACGGGCCGCATAGACACCGGGCTGCCCACCAAGCGCATCCACTCCCAGCCCCGTATCGTCGGCGACAGCCGGCAAGCCCGTGAACTCGGCAATGGCACGCGCTTTCTTTACTGCGTTGGCCTCGCACGTGGTCCCGTCTTCGATCACGTCCGGGGCATCCTGGAATTCATCGAGGGTACGAATCGTGATACCCAGATCGCCTAAGAGCGCAACGAGTTCTATTACTTTGTTGCGATTGCGCGTGGCGAGGACTAATTCACGAATCATCGTCTCTCCCCTACTCCAATTCCCCGATCAGATCCTTCTGCAGCGCGGTGAGCGTCTGAATCCCACTCCATCCCATCGCCATGAACTCATCCATTTCTTGCTTGGCAAAGGGGGTCCGTTCCGCTGTGCCCTGGACTTCGACATAGCGCCCTTGTCCGGTCATGACCACATTCATGTCGACATCGGCCATTGAGTCTTCTGTATAGGCCAGATCAACGAGGATTTCCCCACCCACTTTTCCTACACTTATGGCGGCAAGGTAGTCCGTCAAAGGACGTTTCTTAATCAGGCCCCTCTTCTTGAGGACTGTAAACGCGTCGGCCAGGGCGATGAACGCTCCTGTAATAGACGCTGTTCTGGTCCCTCCGTCGGCCTGGATTACGTCGCAGTCGAGCCAGATCGACCGCTCTCCCATCTGGCCCATATCTGTCACCGCGCGGAGGGCTCGCCCTACAAGGCGCTGAATCTCCAACGTCCTGCCCCCCTGTTTCCCTTTGACCGCTTCACGCGGGGATCGCTCGTGGGTCGAACGGGGAAGCATCGAATACTCTGCCGTCACCCATCCTTGCCCTTTCCCCTTCAGAAACGGAGGCACCTTCTCCTCAATCGAGGCGGTACAAATGACTTTGGTGTCGCCCATTTCGATCAGGACAGACCCTTCGGCATGCTTAATGAAGTTCCGCGTCACCTTCACCGGACGAAGCTGATCTTTTCGCCGCCCATCGACACGCAATAATCCCGCTGCACTGCTCATTGATGACTCCTATTCATGATGTCGCGCATTATAGTGAAGGCCCTCCGAAAGCGCAATGAAACTGGCCTAGTGTCCCAATCAGCTGCTAGCCCGTGCTATTCATGACGGTTCGTGGCGAAATCGCCCAGAACGCATTCCTCGTGAAGCATATCTCGTTACTCGCGAGAGGTGCGAGAAAAGCGGGACTGGCCGAAAGTTTCATCTTCGCGAGTCGCGCCTGTCGCGCACGTCTTGCCTGTCTCGCTCACGCTTCAGGAACGACGAGCGACGACGCACGTCGCAGCGGTGAGTCCACGACTGCTGCAGCAACGTTCATGAATCATGCGGGCAAGAGCCTGCAGAAAAGAGCGCGTGCCCTCGATCATTCCTGCCGATCGACTTGTACAAAAGTACGCGGTGCGAACGGCTAAATCTGTACAGGTGTGCGCTCACTCCAAACGCATGGCCTATCTGAACCTCGAACAATGATACGACGTCACCCATGAAAATACTGTCACAGCACGGCATCCCACTGCTTCTCAGCTAGGAAGACGTCATCTGGTGAGAGGCCCGCAAGGTGCTGGCTTTCCACAATATATTGGCACAAAAGGTGCACATGACGTTACAGTTCTCTTGTGACCCCTGAACATCATGACACAAACGAGCATCCACTGAGCCTAGACAGTTCCCTTCTTCATATATTTACTCGATAAGCGAACCGCACGAATCATGACGTTGCTTCTCGACCGATCTACCCAGCAAGCCCTCCTTGAACTCAAGCGCGTTCTGATCATCGATGACGAAGAACCGATCCGTCGGCTGCTGGGATACATGCTTCAAACCCATGGGTATGAGACGGTCCTCGCATCCGATGCGCGTGAGGCACGGATACGGTTAGACGAGCAGCCCTTTGCGTTGATTTTGTGCGATGTGAATATGCCAGGCGAGTCGGGTATGGATCTCGTCCGCCATATTCTGAGCCAGTATCCCCACACAGCCATTATCATGGTGACCGGTCTCGATAGCGCCGTGCTGGCGAATGCTGCGCTGGACATGGGTGTCTTCGGATACATCGTCAAGCCGTTCGAGTCTAATGAAGTCATGATCGATGTCGCCAATGCGCTCCGCCGCCGCCGGCTTGAACTTGACAATCGCCTGCACCGGGAGAACCTGGAAGACATCGTCAGAACCAGGACGATGGCTCTCCAGCAAGCGCTCGAGTGGCTCGAGCGAAGTGAAAAGGAGCTGCGTCTCTCACGAGAGGAAACGATTCAACGGCTCGCCATCGCCGCCGAATACCGGGACAGTGCCACGGCACAGCATATTCAGCGCATGAGTCACTACTGCGAATTACTCGCCAGGAAGTATGGGCTGTCTTCCGAACGGTGTGATTTGATCCGCACCGCCAGTCCGATGCACGACATCGGAAAAATCGGCACGCCGGACCATGTCCTCCTCAAGCCCGGCAAATTCACGCCGGAAGAATTCGCCGTCATCTCTCAACATTCTGAAATCGGCTATCGTATCCTCAGCGGATCGGATGCGGAGATCCTCAAAGTGGCGGCATCGATCGCCTGGACCCACCATGAGCGTTGGGATGGCAACGGATATCCGCGTAAGCTGAAAGGCGAAGCGATTCCCATAGAAGGACGGATCGCCGGAATTGCCGATGCCTTCGATGCCCTCACCACACAACGGGTCTACAAACCCGCCTTCTCCCTCGATCACGCTGTCGATCTCATGACCAAACATCGAGGGGAACACTTCGACCCCGAACTCCTCGATGTCTTCTTTGCCTCGCTGAACGACATCAAGCACATCCATGACCAGTATGCCGACCAATCGCCGCGCGGAATGATTCCCGAGGCCTAGCCCACATTATTCCAACCGCTTCTACAGCAATCGTGAATCCGCTGCTGCGACACGCCTGTCGGCAGGCAGGCTCGCCGCTCAGTTCCTCAAGGTACTATTTCAAGTACGCGTCGGTCCCTCGCGGCTCCGCGTGCCTGCCTCTCAACACGGTTGCGCGATTTCGCAGCGAACCGTCATGAATACTATAGGCTAGCCTCCTTTTCGTCATTTCGTTGACCAGTGTTCCACCCGTCGATATACTTTCCTTATCTCGTCAGGTACAGACTCACGCACAGTTTTTCAAGCCCTGTACCCACACCATCTCACGCTGGCGAAAGGATTGCCGATCATGGCAAAGAAGACGACGACGTCTCGCAAACAGGGAGCGACACGCAATTGGATCGCCTATCTGTGCGAATCCTTGGTCTCATCCGGAGTCATGCCGACCTGGGAGGCTGCAACCTATCTCACCGAGAACCTGTTTGGAGAAAAACCAAATCCCCGCCTCTTAAGTACGACCAACGCCTACGAAGTGACGTCCCAATTTCTCCAGCGGCTGTACCATCCCCTCGTTGAGGCCGCCTCTCGCGACATCACCTTGCCAGATGGCGCCATGCTGCACGTGTTTACGGATATCAGCCTCACCGGCAAATCTGCCGTGCTCGTCGTCTATGTGTCCGGTAATAATCACCTAGACCAGCTGCTGATGCTGGACGCCGCCAAAGCTTGGGAGCTGGTCTTTACTGATTCAGAAGACGTGAATCGCTGGGCGGAAGAACGCTATCGGTGGGTGAAGTCGGCGCTGACCTCGGCGATCGGCAAGCCGACCACTGCGGCGGTGCTTGCAGCAGTCTCCTAAGCAACACCTCGCCGTCGAGGTTCGTGCGTACCTCGTGTGATCCCCTCTTACCCTCCGATGGGCTCATAGTTCAGGTTCGGCCCCAACCATCGCTCCAGCGCTGAAAGGGGCATCCCTTTTCGCGCCTGGTAGTCGAGCACCTGGTCTTTTCCGATCTTCCCCACGGCAAAATACTTGGCCTCTGGATGGGCGAAATAGAGTCCACTGACCGAGGCAGCCGGCCACATCGCGAAGCTTTCCGTCAGGGTGATGCCTGTGTGCTGTTCTGCGGACAAGAGATCGAAGAGCAATCGTTTCTCTGTGTGGTCAGGACAGGCTGGGTAGCCTGGCGCCGGTCGGATACCGCGATACTTTTCACGGATCAGATCCTCACTCGACAGCGTCTCTCCTTTGCCGTACCCCCACGCCTCACGCGCCTGCTTATGAAGATACTCGGCAAAGGCTTCGGCTAAGCGGTCAGCCAAGGCTTTCGCCATGATGGAATTGTAGTCGTCGTGGTCTCGCTCGAACTCCTTACACAAGAGATCCACCCCGATTCCCGTCGTCACGGCAAAGGCTCCGATATAATCCACGCGGCCGGACTCTTTCGGTGCGACAAAATCCGCCAGCGCGAAACTGCACTGCCCCTGCGGCTTCTCCGATTGCTGACGCAAGGTGTGGAAGGTCGTCAAAACCTTCGTGCGACGGTCATCGGTGTAGATTTCAATATCGTCGCCCAGGCTGTTGGCAGGGAAGAACCCGTACACCCCATTGGCGGTGAATAACCGTTGATCCACAATCTTGCGGAGCAAGGTCAACGCATCATCGTACAACTCCTTGGCCTTCGGGCCCACGACAGGATCTTCAAAAATGGTCGGATAGCGGCCGCGCAATTCCCACGTGTGAAAGAACGGCGACCAATCGATATAGGGAATCAGCTGATCCAACGGCTGCTGCGGCACCACCTTCACCCCCGTAAAGGCTGGCATAGGGATATCGACCTCAGCCCACTTGGATTGGAGTCGATTGGCTCGCGCCCGCGCCAACGCCCAAAGGGATTTGGCTCCCTTGTCCTGATGGGTCTGGCGTATCTGATCGTAGTCGGCGCGAACCTTCTTGGCGAAGTCAGCCCGCAAGTCGGCATTCACCAGACTCCCGACGACGCCGACCGCTCTGGAGGCGTCCAGCACATGCACCACGGAATGGTTATAGCCGGGGGCGATCTTGACGGCCGTATGGGCTTTGCTCGTGGTGGCACCGCCGATCAGTAACGGCAGGTCAAAGCCTTCGCGCGTCAGCTCGCGTGCCACGTGTGCCATTTCATCTAGCGATGGGGTAATCAGTCCGCTCAACCCTATGATCGCTACCCCATGTTCCCGTGCGGCAGCCAAGATCTTTTCGCAGGATACCATCACCCCAAGATCGATTACCTCGTAGTTATTACATCCCAGGACCACCCCGACGATGTTCTTCCCGATGTCATGCACATCGCCCTTGACGGTGGCGAGAAGGATCTTGCCATTCGAGCTCGACGCACC
>JANYBU010000035.1 GCA_025360665.1 Nitrospira sp. | reverse complement strand
GACCGGCCGCTTCAAGGCGATCGACGGCATGCGACGGCGCGCCCGGTTCGACGCGTCGCTGATGGAACTCGCCAAGCAACTCGAACAACGCACCGGTGACGCCGATGAGTGGGACGACGAGCATGTCGAGGACGACCGGCTGCGGCTGATCTTTACTTGTTGTCATCCCGCGCTGTCGCCCGACGCACAAGTCCCGATGACGCTACGCGAAGTCTGCGGTCTAACAACCGAAGAGATCGCACGGGCTTTCTTGACGAAGCCAGCCACGGTCGCGCAGCGGATTGTGCGGGCGAAGGTAAAGATTCGTGACGCACGTATACCCTATGAAGTCCCGTCGGAGAAAGAGCTGCCGGGTCGCCTGGACGCCGTCCTCAGGGTCGTCTATCTCGTCTTCAACGAGGGGTACTCCGCGTCATCCGGTGGGTCGCTCACGCGGCACGATCTATCAAGCGAGGCCATCCGCTTGGGGCGATTGCTGATCGAGTTGCTCCCAGAGCCTGAGGCGGTGGGACTCTTGGCGCTCATGCTGCTTCACGACTCGCGGCGTGCCACGCGTACGTCGCCGACCGGTGATCTGATACTTCTGGAAAATCAGGATCGCGCGCTGTGGAACCGGGATCAGATCACAGAGGGAGTCTCGCTGGTGGCGCAGACGTTGTCGTCAGGCCAAGTCGGTCCGTACACCATCCAAGCAGCCATCGCGGCAGCGCATGCCCAGGCCCCCAACTCCACCACCACGGATTGGGCTCAGATCGTTTCACTCTACGACCTGCTGGTTCAGGCCCATCCCTCGCCGGTAGTCGAACTCAATCGTGCGGTCGCCGTGGCCATGCGCGACGGCCCTGCGGCTGGACTCACCCTCATCGATGCGATCCTCGCCAGGGGAGATTTGGAGAATTATCACTTGTCACACGCGGCACAAGCAGATCTCTGCCGACGACTGGGGCAAACAGCGGAGGCCCGTGCCGCCTACGAACGGGCCCTCAGTCTTACTCAGCAGGAGCCGGAGCGGCGGTTTCTCGAACGACGGCTGGGCGAACTGCCGGATTGAGACATGGATCGAGCGGCTCCGTCAGGATATCCTGACGACCGCTAACGACTGGGCCCTGAGGGCCGCCGCAGCTGACCGTGCCCGGCTGTTTATGAGTCGATATGTCGTCGATCCGCTTCAACGCCTGGTTGGCCGACAACATTTCTTACTCAATAGTCCTTCCAAGCTCGCTCGTTATCCTCTTTCAGGGGTGGCCTGGTTTGGTCCCCAACTGCGCACAACCTTCTCACCCACCCAACCCCGGTCGCGTTGGAGTGCGACCTTTTCCCAAGCGACCACTGCCTCATCTAATTGATCCTTCCGAGCTCGCTCGTTCTCTCTTCAGGGATGGGGGCTGAATGATCTTCCACTGCGCGCGTCCAACGAGGGCTTTCTTAAGCCGCGCGTTGCGCGAGCACAGAAGATCATCAGTCTCCATCCCCTTCATCGTGGGGGTTCCGTGAGCACGGGGGACCAACCAGGTTACCCCTTACAACCGCTCATACTCCGCCCGCACCAACAGCGGGTCATACGCTCGTTCCAGCCTGCGGACAATGAAGTGACCCCGTGCCATCTCCTGGAAATGGTCTATGAACAGGACGTTGACCACCATGCCTCCAGCAGCACCGATCACGGGTACGGCTTGCGCGGCGACCTTCTCGGAGACGTTCACGCCGAAGCGCGTGGCCAACTGTGTGATGAGCCTGACGATTGCTGGTGCGCCCTCCTCCACCAGACCTCGCTCGGTGATGTACCCCGCAGCCTCTGAGACCGACTTCGCCAGAGCCCCCCGTATCAGGAAGTAGGCGGATTCACTCGCGTCGTCGCTCTTGCTACGCCCGCCAAGAGCGAAGACCTCAAGGCAGGCCAGTTTGGCGCCCGGCGTCCGGAGCCGTTCACCCTCACTTCGTGCGATATCGGCAATGGAGCGCAGCATGATGGTGGTGGATAAGGGCAGTTCGACTGGGAGACCGAGCAATCCGAAGACACCTCCCCCCGCGCCGGTCGCCGCTACCGCAAGCTTGTGTAGGAACTCCCAAGAGTTCGGCTGCGGCTTGTCGTCAAGCGTCAGCAGCGCAGCCTGTAGTGCCGTCTCTAGCGACTTCCTTGTCGCCTCGTTGACGACTTTTGTCCATTTCTCCGGAAGCAGCTTGAGCGCCTTCTCAATCGGCATGCCGATCAGTCCCGTGATCTTCGCTGCGAGGCCAGGATTCTCAAGGAGAGCCTTCGCGTACCGCAGCGCTTCTTGATCTTCGTACGATAGCGTCACGCGACCCTCCTTCTCCCGGCTGCTGCCCAACTTTTATGTGTGCTGCTACAAAAATCGTGGTCCAAGCGGCCTATTCATCGCAGCCTCCTCATTCAAGGAGACCCCATTCTTCCAGGAATGTCACCCGCTTACGAACACTTGTCAAGCGTCGGAACGCCTCTGTCGATTTTTCCTCTTGCCAACGACTATCTTATGTCAACAGGACTACTCGACAAATAGGAGGATGCCATGGCGAAACGTGCTCAGAAGCGGCCGGTAAAACAATCCAAGACGTCAGCGAGTGTCTGTTGGTTTGACGTTCCCGCCGATGATTTGGGACGAGCCAAGAAGTTCTATAGCTCATTGTTCGGCTGGAAGTTTGCGAAGCTTTCTGCAGCCGTCGCCGACTACTGGCATATCGACACCGGTGGAAAGGACGCCTCGCCGGACGGTGGGCTCTTGCCCCGTATGCATCCTGCGCACTCCATCACGGTCTATGTGACTGTCCCATCGGTTGACAAGGCCGTAGCCAAGGTCCAGAAACTCGGCGGATCGGTCTGCAAACCGAAGACCGCTGTGCCGCACATGGGCTACTTCGCGATCTGCGAAGACACGGAGCATAACGTCTTCGCGGTCTGGGAAATGAACGAACGAGCCGCATGACGGTCTGACAGTTGGAGAAGAGATTCCTCACATCATTCAAAGGGAGCATGCCATGAAATATCTCTGCCTGGTGTATCTTGAGGAACAAACACTAAATGCCCTGTCCAGGAACGAGCGGGTCGCGCTCTCGGACGAGTCCATGGCCTACTGTGGGGAGCTGCAGAAGAACGGCCAATTTATTGCGGCCTCGCCCCTCCATCCGATAGAGACGGCGACGACCGTACGGGTCCGCGATGGGAAAGTCTCGACGACCGATGGGCCCTTCGCCGAAACCAAAGAACAGCTGGGCGGATACTTTCTCATCGATGTCGGGGATCTGAACGATGCGCTTCGGATCGCGTCGAAGATTCCAGCAGCCCGACTGGGGAGCATCGAAGTACGACCGATCAAAGAGGGCGGTTGTGCGTGAACAACGACAATTCGCTGTCCACAGCCATGCAGGTTCATACCGGAGATGCAAACCATGAAATTCATGCTGCTGGTTCACCATGATGAAGATGCTTTCGGCAAGATGAGCGAGGCCAAGCGGAAGGAACTGCTCACGGAATCTGTCCAGCTCACGCACCAGCTCCACGCAAACAGACAGTATCTGAGCGCCTCGCCGCTGCATCCAGCGGGCACTTCGGTCATCGTTCGGGTGCGCGAAGGGAAATCGCTCGTCACCGATGGGCCATTCATCGAGACGCGCGAGCAGATTGCAGGTTATTTCCTGGTCGACGCCAAGGATCTCAGCGAGGCAGTCCGCATTGCCACTCGGGTACCTGGGGCACGCATCGGAACCGTCGAGGTGAGGCCATTAATCGAGATCACTGGCTTGCCGAATGAGTAGCGTCTCCGATTGATGGAACGCTAATTGAGATGAAGCTTCGTAAGCAGGGAGCTCAGAGCGACGAAAGGAGTTAGGAATGAGCAAGGTACGGGTACTCGTTGGAACACGGAAGGGCGCGTTCATTCTCACGTCGGACGGAACGCGTAGACAGTGGGATGTCAGCGGTCCACATTTTGCCGGTTGGGAGATGTATCATCTCAAAGGTTCGCCCGTTGAGCCGAACCGCATCTATGCCTCGCAAACCAGCAGCTGGTTTGGGCAAATCATCCAGCGCTCGGATGACGGCGGCAAGACGTGGCACCAACCAGGAACACCGCCAGGCGAACCGACCACCACTCCGGATGGCATGCCGAAGGGAGAGAGCAATAAATTTATCTACGATGCATCTCCAGAAACTGGGAAACCGCTCACGACGCACCAGCATTATGACGGCACGCAACGCCCTTGGGAATTCAAGCGAGTCTGGCACCTCGAACCGTCCCTGACCGACCCGGACACAGTCTATGCGGGAATCGAAGACGCGGCCCTGTTCCGATCAACCGACGGGGGGCAGACCTGGCAAGAACTTGCCGGGCTGCGCGACGTGAAAGGAAGTCTGTGGCAGCCGGGCGCCGGCGGGATGTGTCTGCACACGATCGTGCAGGACCCGAGCAATCCACAGCGCATCTATATTGCCATCTCGGCTGCAGGAACGTTCCGGACCGACGATGGCGGCATGACCTGGCGGGCGATCAACCGCGGATTGAAATCCAAATATGAGCTTCCGGACTCGGATGCGGAAGTCGGCCACTGTGTGCATCGCATCGCGATGCACCCGATGCGCCCGAACGTGCTGTTCATGCAAAAACACTGGGACGTGATGCGGAGCGACGACGCCGGCGAATCGTGGCATGAAATCAGCGGGAACCTGCCGACGGACTTCGGGTTTCCGATCGATGTGCACGCCCACGAGCCGCAGACGGTGTACGTCGTCCCGATCAAAAGCGACTCCGAGCATTTTCCTCCCGACGGAAAGTTGCGCGTGTACCGCAGCCGGACGGGCGGGAACGAGTGGGAAGCGCTCACGAACGGTCTGCCGCAGCGAGATTGCTATGTGAACGTGCTGCGCGACGCGATGGCGGTCGACTCGCTCGATCCGTGCGGCATCTATTTCGGGACATCCGGCGGGCAAGTGTATGGCTCGGCGAATGCCGGTGACACCTGGGCGCCAATTGTCCGAGATCTTCCGGCGGTGTTGTCTGTTGAGGTTCAAACTCTGACATGATTCGGGTCGTGCTCCCGGCACATCTGAGGACCCTGGCTCGCGTCGATGGCGAGGTGAAGCTGGAGGTTATGGGCGCAGTCACCCAGCGTGCGCTCCTTGATGCGCTGGAGGCCCGCTATCCAATGCTACGCGGCACGATCCGCGACCACATGACGCAAAACCGCCGGCCCTTCGTGAGGTTCTTCGCTTGTGAGCAGGACTTATCCCACGAAGCACCGGATGCCCCGCTACCCGACGCGGTTGCGACGGGGGCCGAGCCTTTTCTGATCGTGGGGGCCATGGCGGGAGGGTAGTCGCGGCGGCTCGGCATTTCGGGCATGGAGCGGTGCTGCCAAACAAAAGATCGTTCGACATGTCGATTTTGGCATGCCTCGTTCGACAAATAGGTAGAGCCCGGGTTCAGAAGTTCGAGACCGCCAGGAAGCCCAGATCCGAAACCGAAACCAGAAAGGAGATACGACCATGCGATTCATGATTATTGTGAAGGCCAGCAAGGGTTGTGAGGCTGGCGTGATGCCCAGTCAGAAGCTTCTTGCGGAAATGGGAAAATTCAACGAAGAGCTGGCGAAAGCCGGCGTGTTGCTGGCCGCCGAGGGGCTCCAGCCAACTTCGAAGGGCGTGCGGGTTCGGTTCTCCGGAGACAAGCGGACAGTGATCGACGGGCCGTTTGCCGAGACAAAGGAGCTGATCGGCGGGTTCTGGCTCTGGCAGGTGAAGTCCAAGGAAGAGGCGATCGAATGGGTCAAGCGCTGCCCCAATCCCCATGACGGTGAGAGCGAGATCGAGATTCGCCAGCTGTTCGAGGCGGAGGACTTCGGGGCCGAGTTCACACCAGAACTGAGGGAGCAAGAGGAGCGCATGCGCGCACAGATGGGCCAGAAGCAGTAGTTAGACGGGGACATTCTACTTACTGGTCGCCTCGTCCGCGCCCGCGGTTCGTATGGCGGTTAGTTATACGATCCCCAACGATGATTGATTGGTGACGCAACCACAAAGGAGGGTCACATGCGGTACGTCGATGGATATGTCCTGCCTGTCTCCAAGAAGAATCTGCGGGCCTATGCGCGCATGGCCTAGAGAGCCGGAAAGATCTGGCGGGAGCACGGCACGCTGGAAATTCGAGAATGCGCAGGCGACGATCTCACGGTGAAGTGTGGAGTTCCGTTCTCGCGTGTAGCCAAGGCGAAGCCTGGCGAGACGGTGGTGTTCTCCTGGATCGTGTTCAAGTCGCGCGGACATCGTAATCGCGTCAACGCTAAGGTCATGAAGGACCCGCGCATTACGGCGATGTGTAATCCGACGTCGATGCCCTTCGATTGCAAACGTATGGTTTACGGCGGGTTCAAGGTCTTGGTTGGTACCGAGCATCAGTCGAAAGGAAAAACCATCATGCAATACATGCTCATGTGTTGCTTCGACGAGACGGCGTGGACACAATTACCGGACGGTGAGAAGAGCAGGATCATGCAGGAGTATGGAGTATTGATACAGAGCCTCGTCAAGAATGGACAGTTTCGTGGCCAGGGGCAGCTAGGCTCGACTTCATCGGCTACGACCGTGTGCATGAAGAGCTGCAAACTGGCCTTCACCGATGGACCGTTTGCGGAAACAAAAGAGCAGCTCGGCGGCTACCACTTGGTCGAATGCCGCGACCAGGACGAAGCCCTCTCCATCGCGGCACGCATTCCGACGCTGCCGGCGGGAGGCGCGATCGAGGTACGTCCCCTTGAGCTGTCCCCCGAGAGCGAAATCTCGGCACGTGGATGAGTGGCGGCCGCGGAGATTGTCTTGATCTTGGCATGACCGTACGAACATCGTAGTGTTGACGTTACCATCAACCGATCACGATCAAATGAAGGAGGTTCTTATGCGTTTCACATTCGTTCCACTCACCTGTCTCATGCTCTTAATCGTCGCGTCTCCCGTCATAGCCAAGGACAAGAAGCAGGCAAAACAGATGGACCAGCAGGCCATGATGGAGGCCTATATGAAACTGGCCACGCCCGGCGAGCCTCATAAGCTGTTCGCTGGCTTGGCCGGCAGTTGGACAACGAAGACCAAGTCCTGGATGGAGCCAGGCAAGCCCCCAATGGAATCGACTGGCTCTGCTGACATGAAGATGCTACTGGATGGGCGCTTTCTCCAGCAGGAATTCACCGGGGAGATGATGGGACAACCCTTCTCCGGGGTTGGGATCAATGCCTACGACAACCTTCGCAAGAAATATGTCACTGCATGGATCGATACCATGGGCACGGGGATTTTCATGATGGAAGGCACGGCAAGCGCCGACGGCAAGACCATCACGATGAAGGGTCAGCACGCTGAGCTGGGCGGAGGACAGATGACGCATCGCGCGGTGTGGAAGATTGCGGACAGTAATACCCAGACGTTTGACATGTACGGGACTCATCACCACGGCAAGGAAATGAAGATGATGGAGATCACCTATACTCGGAAGCCGTAGCGAGAAAGGGACGCTGCGCGCGGAGGGGGGATCGACTCATCCGCGCGCGGCGGACACTTGTTGCCTAGAGCATCCGAAACGCCGTCGGCTCCATTTCCCGTGCCATGTAACCTAGCCCGCATTATTCATGACGGTTCGTCGCGAAATCGCTGAGCCGCGTCGCGAGACCGGCGCGCGGAGCCGTGAGGACCCGATGCGTACTCGTGCAGTACGGTGAGGGTCCGAGGGGCGAGCCCGCTGGCCGAAGGCTCGTCGTAGCAGCGGATCGGCGATTACAGCAGAAACGTCATGAATAATGCGGGTTAGCACCTTGACTCCCCTCTGACCGCTATGGTTAGGTCACCCGCCGATCATCGGCAGCAAGTCTGGTTCCTCAATGATGCGACGGCGGTGGCACAATCCCATGAAACGACTCCAGGTGCTGGTGCCAGTCCTCCTTCTTGTCAGTTTCCTGCTGATCGGCTGTCAGAGGGAGAGCCAGGCGATCGTCTCTATCGCTCTCCATCCGACCAACGCGGACATCCTCTATGTCGCGACGAACGATTCCGTCTATAAGTCGCGCGACGGGGGCCAGCTGTGGGAGCGGTTCCCGAGTTTCAGCGCCAGACGTGTGACGACTCTCGCAATCGATCCTCAGTTCCCGGCCACGATCTATGCCGGCACCATGGCCGACGCCGTCTACAAGAGTCCGGATGGCGGGCAACATTGGCTCCCCCACAATGTCGGACTCAAAGAGCACGTCTCCTTTATCAATCAATTCGTCTTTCACCCGACAGACCACGAGCAGATCTATGCCGCCACGACCGTCGGCGCCTTTTACACCAAAGACGGCGGGCGTGAATGGGAAGAACGCATGGCTGGAATGAAGGAGGTCCACATCGTGGTCTCCATCGCCATGCATCCGCGCGATTCTCGGGTCCTCTACGCGGGAACCACGGGAGGGATCTATCGGTCCGACAACGCCGGGATGGGATGGAAGAAAATCAATAACGGGCTGATTCCTGAACAGGAGCTGATGGGGGCGATGGCACTGGGGGTCAATGTCATTGTCTTCGATGTGGTCAATACAGACATCGTCTATGCCGGAACCACGAAGGGCCTCTTCCGTACCGCGACACGTGGAGAACAATGGGAGCGGATCGGGCAATCGCTCCCCGATCTGTTCGTGAGCAGTATCCTCCTCGACCCGACCCAGCCTCAGACGATCTATATAGGAGGGCCGGGGGGAGTCTGGAAAAGCCCCGACAGCGGACAATCCTGGAGTTCAATCAACCGCGGATTGGGCTCGCTGAATATTCGCGCCCTCGCGATGAGCCCGCGCGATTCGCACATACTCTATGCCGGCACGAACGGCAGCGGCCTCTACCGCTCGACCGACGCCGGCGCAGCCTGGACGCCCCTGCCGCTCAAGGCCGCGCCGGATCAGACTCAGTAACCGCTCTTCGGCGACGCGCCACCGTGCTGATATCGGCTGCTGTAGGCCAGCATCTGGTCCGACAAAGCCTTCCACTCCTCGACCGTCATGAAGTCCTTCATCTTGAAACGGAGCGAGAGAATCTTCGCGGCTGACTGCATCCGCTGATTGTTCGCCTCATCCAGAATCTTGGTGAACTCCTCCGGAGTCGCCGCGTAATTCGCATTCAACTCATACATCCGGCGGTGCCCCGCACGAGCTTGCTCGCGACCGGTCTTCAATTCCGCGACGATGTCGTTCAAGACAGATTTGACCTGCTCGGCCTTCCCCTGATCCTTGACGGTGCGATCGATCAATGAGG
>JANYBU010000262.1 GCA_025360665.1 Nitrospira sp. | reverse complement strand
GCATTCGAGCTTGGGCAAACAAACACCTGATGAGGCCTATGCCGTGATGCTGCCGACGGGTAAACTGGCAGCGTGAGCATCAGCAGAGACGCCACTTACAAAACTCGGACTGCTGTTCAAACGAATGGGGCCACTTCTGTTTGGCCCACTCGCATCATTGGTTAATGCCTGGTGTTCCTTACTCCCCCTCTTCCCTGTCCCCACCGTTCACCATCAGCATCAGCGCCAGAGATACCGCCACACTCTGTGTCCGTGGATGCGTGAGGGACATGCAGGGAAATTACACAGAATGACCTCCCACCCATTTGTCTGTGGGAAGCGATTGCAATGCGTGAGCTGGAAACAGTGAGTGCGTGTTTGCTGGGAATCTGGCGTGAGCGGATATGACTACCTGGCTGACTATGGATTAGCATGAGAGCATGCTCCGAACAACCGAGCGGCTCCGGCCAAGCCCTGCGAAACACTTTATGGTCCCTGCCCCCTATAGATGTCAATGTATTGTTTTAGGGGAATACGGTGTTGGAAGGGCTAGAGAAGGAAGCGCGAGAGGCGCGGAAAGGATTGTGGGCTGATCTGCAACCGGTGCCGCCGTGGGAGTGGCGGAGCAATGCAAGTAGTCTTTCTCGGAAACCTATCCTCTTCCCTTGACACTTCCCCACGAGCGGCCTCACGTCTTACCCAACTCTTGAGAAGACTCGTTTCGTGCTGAATAGCCATAATCCAGATCTTGAATATGGACGATCAACTGAGCGACTGGCGTGACATTCAGAGTCGAATGGCTCGCTACGGCGAGCAGGATCATGGCGACGATCCGATCTCCCGGCGGTACTGCCTCAGTGCATCCATGAATTTCGTGAAACACGACGGACAGTAGGTGTGCGTGAGAGGGACATTGGCCAGCTTCACGACATGGGTCTGTCGATACGCCCGCTGCGTCACCCAGTGCTCACGATCAGGGGACGATCCGGTCTCGTCTCGAATCTTTCTGCAGATACAACAGACAGGGAGCAACGTCGGTGCGACGACCGACTCTCTCATGGGAGCGGCCGGCGCCTCACGAGTGGTCTGAGCGACCAGTCCTTTACGAGCCATACAGCACCTCCTTCATTCACCCGCCAGACAGGGACGAGCAACGCGGCGATGTGTTGAGCTTTATGAGGGGTAAGTATGCATACTTATATAATAGCACGCGCAGGCGTTTGTGCAAATGAACTGGGGAATCCCCCAGTTCCACTCGAAGAACGTACTAGCCACAAATACATAAATAGAAGGCTACGAATGAACCTACCGGAGAGCCGGAACGCTTCTTTGCCTCATTCCATAGGAATTGGCAGGTCTTCAATGGACGGCTGCGGCGGGCGCGATCCTGCTGGGCGGCGCGATGGTTCTATGAACCGTCGTCGATCCGATGAGACGCTTCATCAGTTTGCCGTATGTAATGTTGAAGTAACTGAACAGGTCCAGAAACAGCTTGAAGGTAAGTAAATCCCGCCCCGTCAGCTAAGCATGTGTCTGCGCGGCTAGGCGTGGGGGTCCCCAAACAGGCCCCCGCCTGCCGAACAAGGCCCCCCTCATCCTGTGCCGCACCGTGTCATCGATATTTTCACCACAGCCAGGCATGACCGTACCAACATCGAGGCTCCATTAGCCGTCCCACCAGTCGGACGAAGCTCCCCCCTTCCGCCACTAGGCCGCTATGGCAACCCCTTGAATTTCAAAGTGGAGCAGGGGGCCCAACGACGGTTGGATCGCTTGCCCTCCACCAGCCTTCACTGAAGCTTCGGCTGCAAGCCAGCTTTAGGGCGAAGGCTGTCCCCCGAAGCACCGTCTTGTGTGCGAAGGGGGACGGCTTCATGAAGTACGTCTATCTCATCCAAAGTCTCGCTGTTCCAAATCAACGCTACATAGGCATCACCGCCAAGCTCGATGAGAGGCTTCGAGCCCATAATGCTGGCGGGTCGCCTCATACGCGCCCAAATATCGCCCTTGGAAGGTAGTGCTGCATCTCTGCTTTCAGGATGAGCAGCGTGCGATTGAGTTCGAGCGGTATCTCAAGTCAGGATCAGGGCACGCCTTTGCGAAAAAGCGTTCTGGGAAGCCCTCATTTTCGTCGACCTCCAAAAGGTACAGCGACTGAGTAAGTACGGGCAGATTTGCACAGGCCGCCGCCGTTTTTTTTCCATTTTCTCGTCCACGTACGTGACCCACCTGAGACTGGCCGACTAACCATCTAATAATGCACAGGTTTCTCGGTGAAGCTCTCAGGCATATGCCTTGCCGTACTGACAATTCTGGATGTGCACGAAGTTCAACTCAAGGAGGTTCTCGATGGAGGCGAATAGCAAGACACAGGTTCTGCCGATCCTCGTTGCCACCCTGGCCATCATGGCTGTGGCACCAGCGCTGGCGAAGAGTTCTAAGAAATCGCCGTCTCATTCGTCTGCCGCAGCCTCGTCAATCGGATCAATCCCTGCGGCTCCGGAGGCTCCGAAGGCGGGACAGCACGACAGTAAGCCCGGTCCGGCCTGGAAAACCGTCGGTGGAACCGTGAAGCACGTTGAGGGCGACATCTACACGGTTGAAGACTACGAGGGTAATCAAGTCAAGCTGCACGTCGGGCAAGGCACGAAGCACATCAACAAGAAAAAGGTCGGGGACACCGTCCGCGCTGAAATTACGCGAGGCGGCTTCGCGAATTCCATTCAGTAACCCCCATTTCGAATCCGCGCACCCACCTCACGCGCGGTGGTGTCCATGAACGGGCTGGCCCTGAACAGGCCGGCCCGTCCATTATGAGCCACCACGCGGCGCACTCGTCATCGAGCCGACGCCTTCACCGATTTCTGAAAGACAATATCGCCATAATAGGCCGTGGCCTGTTCCTTGGTATTGTCCGTATCGCTCATAATCGCAACTCCGTTGATCATCGGCGGCTCCTCCCCAAACGCGCGTGTATAGTCCTCATAGATGTTCCGTTCCTCGTCGACCCAGGTTCCGACTTTTTGCGGTCCGCTCTCCACCACGATCATCTGCGCAAAATCCGTGTAGGCATTCTCGACGATCGTACCGACAGGCGTCTTCGTTTCCCAGATATAGTTCAAGGCTGCGATTGGAATTTCCCCAAAGATCGCACGTCCCGCCTTGTATTTGAGCTTCTTGGAGAAGCTGGTCTTTTCCGGGTCATATTCAAAGGTGACGTAGATCCGTGCGGGATAATCGTCTCCATCTTTTCGGTTCACATCACTGCGCGTCAATAAATTTTCAACCCTCCAACGCCAGCGAATGATCGGATACTCTTTTGGATCGATCCTGACCTCTTTCGTCAGACCGGAGGCTGACGCGTCGCTCATGGCTTTCACCACCACGTTCTCGCCGCCCTTCACCACTTCATAGGAGGTATGCTTGGGAATCTTCTTAAAGGTGAGCGGCTTCCACCCATCAGGCATCGCCTGCCCAACCGTCCCGCTCGAAAACTTCGCCACTTCGATCACTGACGGAGATTCCGCAAGAAGTAGCATAGGGGCAATCAACAGCACCGCCAGCAGGAGCAGGCTCGCCGAAACCAGCATCACACCGCTTCTCTCATGCAGGGCTGGCGTGGTCCCCCTTCGACTGCGCGCATCGAACGAGCACCGCTTCATCATGCGCGTTCTGCGATCACCGAAGGGGACCACGCCCGCCCTCATCCTCTCCTCATCCACGCGAACAATTTCATCAACAGATTCTTCGTCCGTGGCGTAAAGTGCGCCTTGCGCCAAAGGTTCACGACCTTCTTATTCACCTCGGCTTGCGTCGGATAGGGATGGATCGTCCCGGCAATCGTCTTCGCTCCGGCGCCGGCTTTCATCGCAACCGAAAACTCGCCGATCATGTCGCTGGCGTGGGCCGCCACGATTGTCGCGCCCAGGATCTTGTCGGAGCCTTTCTGGATATGCACTCGCGCGAATCCTTCATCTTCGCCGTCGAGAATCGCGCGGTCGACCTCGTCGAGCTTGTAGGTGTAGGTTTCGACCTCGATGCCTTTCTCTCTCGCTTCCTTCTCATACATCCCGACATGCGCGACTTCCGGCTCCGTGAAAGTACACCACGGCATGATCAAGGATTCGGCGCTGGCATAGCCCAAGCCCAAGGGATGTGGAAAGAGGGCGTTCTGAATGACGATCTGCGCCATGGCATCGGCGGCATGCGTAAACTTGTACTTGGAGCAGATGTCGCCAGCCGCAAAGATCAGGGGATTCGTCGTCTGCAGTCGCGCGTTCACCTTGACCCCGTTCTTGTCGTACTCGACACCGACCGCTTCCAACCCGATTCCCTCGACATTCGGGGTACGGCCGACGCCGACAAGAATCTCGTCGACCGTCACATCGTACTGCTCGCCATGTGAATCGACTGTGAGCCGCTTGCCGCTGTCCGTCCTGCTGACTTTGAGATCTTTCCCACAGCAGAGCAGCTTGACCCCATCACGCAACATTTGCTGCTCAACGATCTCAGCTGCATCGCGATCTTCGTTCGGCAAAATGCCGTGCTGCGCTTCAATCAGATACACCTGGCTCCCGAAGCGGGCAAACGACTGCGCGAGTTCGCAGCCGATGGGACCGGCGCCGATCACCCCGATACGTGGCGGCAGTTCCGTGAGCGAGAACACCGTTTCATTGGTGAGATACCCGGCCTCCTTCAAGCCCGGCGTCAGAGGCGTCGATGCTCGCGCGCCGGTACAGATCGCGGCCTTCGCAAAGTTCAAAGTCCGATTGCCGGAGGGTCCTTCGACTTGGATGCTATCGGCTCCGATAAAGCGCCCGCTGCCGATGTAGACATCCACGCCCAGCTGGGTATACCGATGGACCGAATCGTTGTGGCTGATCCGCGCGCGCAGCTTCCGCATCCGGGCCATGACGGCACCGAAGTCGTACTTCACGCCGGGAGGAATATGCAGGCCGAACTCCTCGGCATTCCGCAAGTCGGCCCAAGCCCTTGCCGCACGAATGATCCCTTTCGAGGGCACACAGCCAACATTCAAGCAGTCGCCACCCATCAAATGTTTTTCGATCAAGGCCACTTTGGCCCCTAGGCCTGCCGCAACGACCGCTGTGATAAGCCCCGCCGTCCCGGCCCCAATCACCACGATGTT
>JANYBU010000215.1 GCA_025360665.1 Nitrospira sp. | reverse complement strand
CAAGCAACTCACCCCCAGACAGGCGGGCTTCGTTGGCTGGGCGTACGATAGGTGATGTCGGAGGTCCAGATCTGATTGGGTGCGGATGGCGTAACGTTCCGATCCAGCCGGTTCGGCGCCACGGGCAGGTTGTGCCTTGAGTCCGTCGTCACCTTGTCCCGCCGCTTGTGGCGCGCCCGGATGCCGTGTTCGCGCATCAGTCGTTCTACTCGCGGCTTGGAAGCTGGGATCTCACGCCCACGCAACGCCCTGACCATTCTCGGGCTGCCGTAGGTGCCCGTGAGTTCTTCGTGAATGGTGCGGATCAGCGCCAGCATCTGTGCCTCCGTCAGCCGTGTGCGTTCCGGCGTACCTCTACACGTCCACGACCGGTAGCCACTCACGCTGACCTCCAGCACCGAGCACAGCTCATCCCGCGCATAGTCGTTGCGTTGTTCGTCGATCCAGGCGTACGTCACAGCGTGTCCCTTGCGAAGTACGCCGTCGCTTTTTTAGGATTTCGTTCTCTCGCTGCAGTCGCACGTTCTCAGCGCGCAGTCGCGCCAGTTCCCTCTGCTCTGGCGTGACCCTCTTGGTTCCCGCACCGTGGAGCGTGCCTGCAGCGGTCGCCTTGACCCAGTTCCGTGCGTTTGTTCGACCAGCCCCAACTCCTTGGCCGCCGCTCCGGCTGTCAGCCCCTCGTTGACTCGCTTGACCGCCAGTTCCTTGAACTCGGCGGTGTATTCTTGCCTCGGCATCTTTATCGTCCTCCCTTTCATGGTGACGGCGAGCATACGTCACCCGGGGAAGACGAAATTTCGAGGGAAGCTCGATACGCTGTTTGGTCATTTGGAAAGCAAGGCGACCAAGCCGATCACAACCAACCGTGGATCTCGGCACCGAACGGTGGCTTGGCAGGCCCGCCTGTCCTCCTGTCGGATGCTGTTGGTTGTGAATCGTTGCCGAGACTCTCCTGGCACATTTGGAATGCAGGTAGTGCCGTTTGAACCCTGGTTCCATCTTGCGGGCCAGTCGACATCCTCCGATCGCTATCCTCTCTGCCCCGCTCATGGTGGGGGACCGGTCAATGTGCCATCCAGAACCTTGACGTGAGGACAGGGTGCACACTACACTTATGAATTACTGGTATTTAAGGAGGAGCTCCTATGGCTGAACTGGGCGTGATCAAAAGCGGGAAGAAGTCATCGGTGTTACAGGATGCGGCTGGTTTGACCACTCAGTTGGCGGCTGGCCTAGAAAAGATTGGACTTGCCATGAAAAGCCGGACGTGGCGGCGAGAAGGTCGAGCAGGTCTTGGCCCGTTACAGCGGCAGGTCCTCACGCTACTTCGGTCCAAGCCTGGGCAACGTGCGAAGGTCTCCACGGTGGCGAACGAGTTGGCCGTCAGGCTTCCAACAGCGTCGGAAGTTATCGCTACGCTCGAACGGAAGCAGTTGGTTCGACGGCGTCGAGACATGAGCGATGGACGGATTGTGATGGCGTATTTGACGGCCAAAGGGAATCGGTCCTGTGGGCCCTCTTCCCGTATGCCTGATCGGTTGGCGACTGCGACGGAGGCACTCTCGGCACCGGAGCAAGTGGTCCTCCTCACGTCCCTGGTGAAGGTGATTCGTAGTCTCCAAGAACAGGGGGAGATTACTGTCGCGAGGATGTGTGTGTCCTGTCAGTACTTCCGCCCCAATCAACACGACAATGCCGATCGTCCGCATCACTGTGACTCTCTGAACGTTCCGCTCGGTGATCGGTCGCTGCGTCTTGATTGTCAGGTGTACGAACCGGCTTCGTCCGCACAGGTGAAAGAGGCCTGGACAAACTTTACTGGTTCTCGTACGGCCTAAGCTCGTTGCTCCAGCCGCTCAGGTGGGGTCGGGATGGGTGGGCTTGCAGGAGAGGAGGGGAATCGTGAGTGAAGGAAGAACAGTCATTCTCTTGAAAAAAGGCTCGACTCGCTCATCAGAGGATGAATGGCTCGGGCCTGAATCCCATATGCCGAATTTGAGTCGGGAGCTTCGCCGTCGTGAACCGAGACGAATGGGCGTCTCTTCCGGTTGGGTAGTCGGTGGGATATTTGCGGCGGGCGTGACAGCAGGATGTCTTGCGATGCGCCTCTTCGACCGACGGCCTCGGCCCTCCTAATAGGATGCTGAAAACTCCGCCAGCTTGTCTTGTTCATTTGGTCTGTTCGGTCTGTCTGGTTTGTTTGGTTCCATGAGACTAACCAGATAGACTAGACAGACCAAATAACCAGACGGACCGGGCTTGTCCCAGACGTGCAGGCCATCGAAGTGCTGCTGTGCCGGATTGGTTTTTCCGCACCCTCCCATTCCCTGCCATCATTTTCAGCGCGGCCCTTTTGAATACAAGGGGTGATCGGCTTCGATCTGCGAGAGTAGATCGTCCAGCGCGGCTTGGACCGCTTCTGCAATGGGGGTCTGATCCGAAGTTGTGACCCACCGAACGCTCGATCCCACCGTTTCTTTTTCCACCAGATAGGACTTGATCGGCGTATTTTCAGAGGGGCCTAGGGCTGATTCCAGGCGCAGATTGTAGCGGTAATTGCCGCGGGATCGCATTGTCAGCCAGGCTTTGACGGTCAGCGTGAGATCGGCTGGTCTGTCGCCTACCGAGGCAAAGGTCCGACGCGATTGGATGTAGTCGATCGTAGCGGAGCGAAGATCCTGTGCCGACCAATCAAGCAAGGCAATGCCCGGCATGTGATCGGCTCCCTCCACTGCGAGAAAGGGCACAACTACATATAGTGATTGCCCAATGGTGTCAGGCGAAACAGCTGGAGCCGCAGAGGTGACGTGAATCCGGTGGACACAACCCACGCTGAGCAACAGGAGGCCACTGAGAAGTATTCGAGAGGATTGGCGCAGGAGACGGTTGCCGTTCACGGATACGTCGTGGTCGTGGTGGGCGGATTGAGCATGTCCAAATCCTTCAAGGCGCGCAGGGCCTGTTCGCGGTATGGTCGGTCTGTGGGATTTGTATAGGTATCGATCACGCGTCGATAGGTGACGCGGGCTTGGGGGTACTGGCGCTTGATGGCGAAGTACTGACCCAGCGCAAGCCAGTTTGTGGCCGCGGCTTCGTTTGCGGTGTTCATCAAGGCAAACTCCCGTTCGACCGTTGCGGTGCCTTGTTGGCCGGCCCGTTTCCTGACGGTGTCTCCCATCTGGCTCGCCATCGCTTCAATCTGCTCATTGTCCCGGATCGCGGATTCCACTCGGTTGGTTTTTAGGTTGTCATAGAACGCGTCGGCATGATTCTTAATCAGGTTCGCCCGCTCTTGGTAGGTATCGTGGGCACAACTCGCCAGTATCAGGCCGCAGGCAACGAGCACCATGGATCTGTACGCTGCGAATCGGGGTCTTGTCATGAGGCGTGCTCCTTGGGTCATTACCGGGTGAGGTTCCAATACGCTCGATACCGTGTATCCTACCGAATCCTGAGAGGAAACGCGACCGGGCACCGTGAAGCCTCCCGCGTCCTTCAGGAACCTGTCCGACATTGACCGTTCTACTGCGGCGAACGATGGCCAGGCATCTACTTTGTTCTCGGCCCCAAAAACCCCTCACCGGATTCCAGCGAATACGCCTCAGGGTTTTTTGGGCCTGCGCCGGGGATCTGCCTGCCTCTCCTCCGCCTTGTGACGAATGGCAATGTCGGACAGGCTCCTAGTGACACATGAGTCTGAAGTATGGTATGAGTCCTGCTCATTTTTGTGGGCTATATTTCGTCCCCATCGTCTAG
>JANYBU010000199.1 GCA_025360665.1 Nitrospira sp. | reverse complement strand
CTTCTTGCGCAAGGTCTATCTTGATCCAATGGGGCATGGAGAATGGGAATATCTTCGGGCGCCGACAGGCGGCATCATGGGGGTCCGAAGCAAGAGCCTCGCGAAGCCATTCCGGCAGCACGACTTTCCCCTTGCTGTCCGACATTTCGAGGGACGCGCTACCTATCATGATTGGATCTTCCAACACCCGAGTCCCTCATCAGCTCCGATCGTGCCACAAGGGACTGCGCCCGGTCCTGTGGCGCCATCAACGCCGGGATCGTCGATAACTCCAGGCGGAAGTGCTCCAGTTGCCCAGCCAACTCAGGGGCAGCCGCCCATGAATCCGTAACCCCTCCCAGTTTTCCCTATCGATGCTGGTAAATTTCATGGCATTCGCGATGAGAGAAGCGTAAAAGAGGAATCATTGTATGCGTATCCTTATTACAGGCGGAGCTGGGTTTCTCGGGAGTCATCTCTCTGATTTGCTGCTGCAGGCCGGACATTCCGTGATCTGCATCGACAACCTCATCACCGGACGGATGGAAAACATCGCCCATTTACTCGGGCACGAGCGATTTTCTTTCGTCAAATACAATGTCTGCGACTACCTCCATGTCGAAGGTCCACTCGATGCGGTTATGCATTTTGCCTCGCCCGCCAGTCCGCAAGACTATATGGAGTTTCCAATTGCGACAATGAAGGTCGGTGCCTTAGGTACGCATAAGGCTCTCGGATTAGCCAAGGCGAAGGGCGCGAGGTTCCTCTTGGCCAGCACGTCGGAAGTCTATGGGGACCCGCTTGTGAATCCTCAGCCTGAATCCTATTGGGGCAACGTCAACCCCATCAGCCCCCGTGGCGTGTATGACGAGGCCAAGCGTTTTGCAGAAGCCATCACGATGGCCTATCATCGCTATCATGCAGTCGATACCAGGATTGTTCGTATTTTTAATACGTTCGGCCCCCGTATGCGGCCGCACGATGGCCGGGTCGTCTCCAGCTTCATCGTCCAAGCGCTCCAGGGAAAGCCGCTCAGCGTATTCGGCGACGGGTCCCAGACCAGGAGCTTCTGCTATGTCGATGACCTGGTCCGCGGCATTACATCGTTGCTCATGCTGGATTCAGACAAGACGGTCGAGCAAAGGACGGACCGAAAATTCCTCCTCAGGCAGGAAGAGGACGAGAGCGGATCCAGCATGCATGAACCCGTGAATATCGGGAACCCGCGTGAGCTGACCGTCTTGGGGATCGCGAAATTGGTATTGGAGCTCACCCGTTCATCGAGCCACATCACCCATCATCCGCTCCCTGCCGATGATCCAAAAGTCAGACGGCCTGATATCTCGCGGGCGCGTGCTCTCCTGAAATGGGAACCTCAAGTACAGCTCGAGGAGGGCCTCCTTCGCACGATCGAATACTTCAGGAAAGTGTTTTAGCAGGTTGCTGTCTGGTTTCTCTTATTTATTTGGTCTGTTTGGTTAACTCGACTAACCAGATGAACAAAACAAACCAGATAACCAGATCAACATTCCCCAGTTTTGCGCGGCTATCCTGCGAATGGCCGTCTTGACCGCGTTGAAACTCCCGCTGTATCCTGTCCCAACGTCATGAGGTAAGAGTCTTTTTTATGCTGTCTGACCAAAACAACCAGGCGGAAGCGTCGGTCGAACCCATCGAATCAGCGGGCGTGGAAGTGGTTGCGCCCATACCGATTCCAGAGTATGTCAACGAATTGGTCACACGAGCCAAACATGCCGCGGGCCGACTGGCTACGCTCTCGACTGCAGTGAAGAACCGGGCCCTCCTTGCGATGGCAGAGGCGCTGGAAGAGCAGAAGGATGCGCTGCTCGCCGCGAACGAACTGGATCTGGAGGCCTTCGGGCCTGCGCCGGAGAAGAAGGCAATGGCGGACCGGCTGCGTCTGACGACCGAGAGGATCGTCGAGATGGCAGCAGGCCTGCGCGAGGTGGCTGCGCTCCCTGATCCACTCGGTGACATGCCGAAGATGTGGACAAGGCCGAACGGGATGCAGGTGGGGCGCGTACGGGTTCCGATCGGCGTCATTGGAATTATTTATGAGTCCCGCCCGAACGTCACGGCGGATTCCGCCGCCCTCTGTTTGAAATCCGGGAACGCCTGCGTGCTGCGGGGAGGGAGCGAAGCAATCCACTCGAATACGGCGATTGCGACGGTCCTCTCGGAGGCGGCAGAGAAAGCCGGTGTCCCAGCCTGGGCGATCAGCTTTGTCGCGCGGCCCGACCGTGAGCTGGTTCCTCTTCTGCTGAAGCAAGATCGCTACATCGACCTGATTATCCCGCGCGGCGGCGAATCGCTGATGCGCGTCGTCACCGAACACGCCACGATCCCTGTCATCAAACACGACGCCGGCGTCTGTCACATCTATGTCGATGCCGACGCCGATCCAGCCATGGCGGAGCGGGTCTGCTTCAACGCCAAGGTGCAGCGGCCGTCGACCTGCAATGCGATGGAGACCCTCTTAGTCCATCAGGGCATTGCGCGTCACTGGCTCGCCCCATTCATTGAGAAGTTGGTGGCTGCCAAGGTCGAGGTCCGCGGCTGCCCGAAAACCTGTCAGCTGTCATCGTTGGCCAAACCTGCGAGCGAGGATGATTTTGGAAAAGAATTCCTCGATCTCACGGTGGCGGTGAAAGTGGTCAAGAACGTCGATGAGGCGATGGAGCATATTGCCAAGTATGGCTCCCACCATACGGAAGCCATCGTGACCTCCGACTATCCAAAGGCCATGCGGTTTCTGCGCGAGGTCGATTCCAGCGCGGTGTTGGTGAACGCCTCGACCAGGTTGAGCGATGGCTATCAATTCGGGCTGGGAGCAGAGATCGGGATCAGCACGTCCCGCATCCATGCCCGAGGCCCGATGGGGCTGGAAGAATTGACCTGCTTCAAGTTTATCGTCATGGGGAGCGGGCAAGTCCGCGAGTAAGCAGGCTGCTGAAGCAGGCCCACAACTTCGTTCTCAGTCGTTCAAACCCCTCAACGTACCGAATGTGTACGCCACGGGGTTCTCTCTACTTGCGGCCTCGTTGGCTGACCTGTTTGAGCAGCCCGCAGCATAATTGAGACCATTTCTTGTGAACCCCTCAGCGCTCGCCAACCCCGGTAACATCAGCTTCTCCGGAAATCATTTATTTGCTCGCGATCTTGCCGCAGCTGGAGGCCGTTGCGTCGAACAGTCAACAGGGCATCTCGTCTTCTATCGTTCGGACGGTCGTCGGTTTCTTGCGACCGATCCAGCAGGAAACCCGTTACATGAATGCGAGTGGGGGATCGATGCCACAGGCGATGTGACCCTCCTCCGGGCTCGGATACGCCTGGATTGGGGGCAATGGGTCGGGTTGAAGCCGGCTGGCTTGGTCAACGAAACCAGCCTCAATCTCACCAGTAAGCCTGGCTGGCAACGGCTCCAGGCCGATGATTTACGTGCGATGGCCGCGCAGGCGCTCCGGGTCCCGATGGAGGAAGTGCGGTTTTTTTACCGGGATGAGGATCTCCTGATCGACCCGACCAGCAACGCGACGATCCGCCAGAGAAAAGATGCCTTCTATGTGCTCCAGGACGGGGATTTCGAGCGAGCCAGCTTCATGTCCTGTATGGGGGCGATGAGTTGGTCCTCTATCGATTTTCTGCCGGTCGTCGAACTCTTTCAGTCACTGTTGCCGGGAACGGGGTCTGCGGTCTTTGAATTGATTCGCGGACTCTACGACGATCAAAATGAGGGGAACCCAACCCCCCAACCCTTGCGATACCGAGGTATTCCCACCTATCCGTCGGAAGCGGCCTTCCGCTTGTTTGGTAGCTTC
>JANYBU010000144.1 GCA_025360665.1 Nitrospira sp. | reverse complement strand
CTCACTTTCACGCTCCTTCAAGGTATCGATCAGTTCCCGCACCTTGGCGTGGCCCTTGTCCAATTTGATCCCATAGGCCTCGATCTTCTCCAGCAACCCACTCCGACCTGCCGCATCCGATACCAACATACGCTGGCGGTTCCCGACCAACCCCGGGATCACATGCTCATAGGTCGCGGGATTCTTGAGCACCGCATGAATATGGACCCCACCCTTATGCGCAAACGCCGAGTCCCCCACATAGGGCTGGTGCTTATTAGGCATGAGATTCGCGATCTCGGTCACGAATCCCGAGACCCGCTTGAGATGGCTCAACCGGTCTCCCAAGGCCGGACGTTTCATCTTCAGTTCAAGATTGGGAATGATCGAACAGAGATTGGCATTGCCGCACCGCTCGCCGATCCCGTTAATCGTCCCTTGCACTTGCACCACGCCGGCCTCGATCGCCACCAGCGAATTCGCAACGGCCATTTCGCAATCGTTGTGGGCGTGAATCCCTAAGGGCACGGCACACTCCCGCCGAACGACCTGGCAAATCTCTTTGATTTCCCAGGGCATCGCTCCCCCGTTGGTATCGCATAGAATCACCCGTTCGGCCCCTGCCGCGACGGCTTGACGAATGGTCTCCAGCGCGTAGTCCGGATTGGTCTTGTACCCGTCAAAGAAATGCTCCGCATCGTAGAACACCCTCCGACCTTTCGAGCCGAGATGGGCCACGGAATCGCTGATGAGTTCGAGATTCTTCACAAGGGAAATGCCGAGTGCATCGGTGACATGCAGCGTCCAGGTTTTTCCGAAGAGCGTAATGATCTTAGTCTCTGCATCCAGCAACGCCCGGATATTCGGATCCTTCTGTACCGCGTTGCTCGCTTTTCTGGTCGACCCGAACGCCACAACCGTCGCCGACTGCAACGGGACAGTCTTGATCATCCGAAAGAACTCGATGTCTTTGGGATTCGCCCCGGGCCACCCACCTTCAATGAACTGCACGCCCAACCCATCCAACTGTTGGGCGACCCGAACCTTGTCTTCGGCCGAAAAGGTGACATCCTCGGCCTGGGCCCCGTCCCGTAAGGTCGTGTCATAGATTTCCAGCACTGCTGGCCGGGCGGCAGAAGGAGGTGCGCCGGACGACGTAGAGCCGACCGGCTTGCCTTGTGAGGATCGTGGTGATGAAGATTTTCGAGCCATATAGGAAACGATACCAGGAGCAGAACAACCCTGTCGAGACTCACAGCGCCGACATCCGCTACTTCGCGATTCGGCCCCCTGCCGGCGACTGATCCAACCCGAATGCGGTATGGAGCGAACGCATCGCCAGCTCGACATACTTTTCATCAATGACACAGGAGATCTTGATCTCCGACGTGCTGATCATGAGGATGTTCACGCCTTCCTGCGCCAAGACGTCGAACATCTTGGCGGCGACTCCCGAATGGGAACGCATCCCAACGCCGACCAGCGAGACCTTCGCGATCGCCTCGGTCACAGCAACCGATTTGGCCGCGATACCGTTTGCCACGTCCTGAATCAGCGGCAGGGCTTTCTTGATGTCCGCCCGTGGAATCGTGAAGGAAATATCTGTCATCCCCGACTGACTCATATTCTGAATGATCATGTCGACATTGATGTTGGCCTTGGCCACCGGCCCGAAGAGTTTGGATGCAATACCTGGTTTGTCCGGCACGCCCACAATCGTGATTTTGGCCTGATTTCGATCACCGGTGACTCCCGACACCGCGACCGCCTCCATATCCTCATCTTCACGCGTCACGAGCGTCCCCTTTCCTTCTTTGAAGCTGGAGTTCACCTCCACCGGCACATTGAACTTCGCGGCAAATTCGACGGAGCGGCTCTGCAGCACTTTGGCGCCCAGACTGGCCATTTCCAGCATTTCTTCATAGGAAATCTTGTCGATTCGTCGAGCCGCCGGCACAATGTTGGGGTCAGACGTGTAGACGCCATCGACGTCGGTAAAAATAATGCACCTATCAGCCTTTAGCGCCGCCGCCAACGCGACGGCTGTGAGATCGGAGCCTCCGCGCCCCAACGTCGTAACATCCGACTGCTCATTGATCCCTTGAAAACCGGCGACTACTGGAATGACCCCATTGAGCAAGGCCTCGCGGATTCGATCGGCACTCACCCGGGTAATACGCGCTTTCGTATGGGCACTGTCGGTCATGATCCCGACTTGGCGTCCTGTAAAGGATTGGGCATCGAGTCCCCGGGCCCGCAAGGCCATCGCCAACAAGGCGATGGTTACTCGCTCTCCGGTCGACAGCAGCATATCGAGTTCGCGATCGTCCGGCAGAGGCGTGACGTCATGCGCCAACCGAAGCAACCGATCCGTTTCTCCGCTCATCGCGGACAGGACAACCACGACGCGATGGCCATCCTTATGAGCCTTCTCGACGCGGTCGGCCACGCCGTGGATCCGCTCGATCGTGCCCACGGACGTCCCCCCATATTTCTGGACAATCAGCGCCACGTCCGTCAGGATCCTTTTGCAAAAAGTCGCACCACGAACTTCGTCGCATCACGAGGAGGCACGGTCGAGGCCCGAGCATCAGCCTCGGTAAATCTCCGTCCGGCCCCGACAGCGGGGGCTGCCGCACTGTCACGATAGGCGAAGAACCCTGGACCTTCCGCCGCCTGTCCCTGATGCACGTTGCCCGAATCGCAGAAGGCCACGATGCGATGGGATCCCAATTTGGCCAACCCTTCGAGCAGCGGCCCTACAAGCTCGCGATCGACCGTTTCGATACCCTTCACCTTGGCCGCGACATCCGACCCGTAGACGACCTCGTCCGGTAACTCTACATGCACGTAAGCAAAATCATTTTTCTTCAGTTCCTCCAGGGCAACCGCCGCTTGAGCACGAAGATCCGCACCGGCCAATCGCGCGCCGTCCACCGCTCCGAGCCCGGCCATAATGCCAAGTCCGCGATGGACATCGCTCTGTGAGACCACCACACCCGACATCTTCAATCGCTCAGAGAGGCTTGGCCAGAGAATGGCCCGGCCTTGGCCCCAGAGCCAGAGACAATTGGCCGGCTTCTGCCCCGCCTCACGACGTTCATCGTTGAGGGGATGATCGCGCAAGATCTGAAACGAAGCGTCCATGAGTTCCCAAAGAATGTCGGATCCGTCTCCCGTCGGCAACGCATCGGCGATAGGTCGACCAACCAATAATTGTGGATCGGTACAGACCGCTCGCGACTTCCCGTTGACCCAGACCATGAGATGACGGTGGCCTAACCCAGGATAGAACTGAATCATTTCCGACCCGAGTTGTTCATTGACCGCCTCGATCAATTCGCGGGCCTCTTCTGTCGAAATCAGTCCTGCGGTCGCATCGTCCATCACCACATGCGGTCCGAGCTTCTTGATCTCGTTCAATCCGCCTTTACTCCCGGACTGGGCGTCTGCCCGCAACGTGACCATCGTACAGCGATAGACCACATCATGCTCGCCGACGGCGACCCCCAGACTGGCCGCTTCGAACGGACCGGGACCCTGGTAGTATTTCTTGGGATCGTATCCGAGGATGGTGGTTCCCATCAGACCGCTCCCCTGTCGGACATTCTCAAGCGCCGCGGCCAGGAGTCCAAGTTCCCCACCTTGCGCGAGGCGATCCAGGTGAGGTGTCGAAGCCGCTTGAAGGGGAGTCCGTCCGCCCAGTTCCTGCTTGGGATGGTCTGCCATCCCATCCGCATGGAGAATCACATGTTTCATCGAAGCCCTGCTCGCATGGTATCTACACCTTTAAAAGGCGAGCGACATCCTCCCGCGTCGCTCTAACGGTTTTTGGTTGGGCCGATACACTGATGGCGGTGTCGGCATCTTTCAATCCATGGCCGGTCAAGGTGCAGACCACTGTCTCGCCTTCACGCAATCCGCCTTGCCTACTCAACTTCATCACGCCAGCAACCGATGCGGCGGACGCCGGCTCGCAGAAGACCCCTTCTGTCGCCGCCACCGCCCTATAGGCCTGCAGAATCTCTTCATCCGTCACCGAATCGATCGCTCCCGCGGATTCCTTCACGGCATTCAAGGCCGCTTCCCAGCTGGCCGGATTGCCGATCCGGATCGCCGAGGCCACCGTCTGAGGATTCTCCACGATGCGGCCGAGCACGATGGGCGCGGCACCGGCCGCCTGAAACCCGACCATGCGAGGCAGCCTCGTGGATTGATTGGCCGCACGGTATTCCTGGTACCCCTTCCAATAGGCGGTAATGTTGCCGGCATTCCCAACCGGTAGCACATGAACAGTCGGGGCATCGCCGAGCTGATCGCAGACCTCCATCGCAGCGGTCTTCTGCCCCTCGATCCGATAGGGGTTGAGCGAGTTGACCAACTCGATGCCGTGGATCACCGACAATTCTTTCACAATGGTCAAAGCCTGATCGAAGTTTCCTTCGATCTGGATGACGGTGGCTTGGTGCATCATGGCCTGGGACAGCTTACCCATCGCGATCTTCCCGGCAGGGATCAACACATAGACCGCCAGTCCTGCCCGCGCGCCATAGGCCGCAGCGGAAGCAGAGGTATTCCCTGTGGAGGCACAGATCACCGCCTTGGTACCGGACTCAACGGCCTTTGAGATGGCCATCGTCATGCCGCGATCCTTGAACGATCCCGTCGGATTCATGCCTTCGAATTTGAGATAGAGATCGATGCCGGGAGCGATCTGCTTGGCCAGCCGCGTCGCCCTGATGAGTGGAGTATTGCCTTCACCGAACGTCACCACGGGGGTGCGGTCGGTCACCGGCAGAAACTTCCGATATTCTTCGATCACACCACGCCAGCGATTCATCGCATTACTCGTCCTTGCCCTCGACCCGGATCAAGGTAGTGGGCTCGGAGATGAAGGCCATGCGATTGATCGCTCGCAATGC
>JANYBU010000139.1 GCA_025360665.1 Nitrospira sp. | reverse complement strand
GGAAGTCGTCGCGCATCTGATCGACAAATATCTTGAGCAGGGCATGAAGCTGGCTGAGGCGGTACGAACCGCCACGAAGGATGTGCGAGGGAGTTATGCGCTCGCCGTCATTTCGGAGCGAGAACCGGGGACGATGATCGCTGCACGCTCTGGCTGTCCGCTGGTTGTGGGCAAAACCGCCAAGGCGTCCTTTATCGCGTCCGATGTCATGGCGATGCTCGCCCATACCCGCGACGTCACCTACCTCGAAGAAGGCGATGTGGCGGTCGTGACCGCGACGGATATCCATTTCACCGATATCGAGGGACGCCCTGTAAAACGGAAACCAACCAAGATTACCTGGGATGCCTCCGCGGCGGAAAAGGGCGGATTCCCGCACTTCATGTTGAAGGAGATTCACGAACAGCCGCAGACGATTCTCGACACGATGCGCGGGCGCTACTCCTACGATACCGGCGAGGCGGATCTGCCGGATATCGGATTGACGCCGAAACAGTTTGCCGCTGTCGGCCGCATCTGGATCGTCGCCTGTGGCACCTCGTGGCACTCGGGGCTGGTTGGAAAGTATCTGCTGGAGGAGATGGTCCGTACGCCGGTGCAGGTCGATATCGCCAGCGAATTTCGCTACCGCGATCCACTGGTCGGCAAAGACGATCTCTTTATCACGATCTCGCAGTCCGGCGAGACGGCGGACACGCTGGCCGCCGCGCGTGAAGCGAAGGAAAAAGGGGCGCGTGTTGTCTCGATCGTGAACGTGGTGGGCAGTACCCTGGCCCGGGAATCAGACGGAGTACTCTATACGCATTGTGGGCCTGAAATCGGCGTCGCCTCGACCAAAGCTTTCACGGCGCAGCTCACGGCGCTCTATATGCTGGCGCTGCATTTGGGTCGCGTGCGCGGAACCTTGTCTGTTGCGGACGGCAAGGCCTGGCTCGATCGCCTTGTCCGGCTTCCGGTATTGGTCGAGCGGGTGCTCGGTCGCGAGGCGGAGATTGTCGCGATTGCCAAACGGTATTACAAGAAGCGGAACTTCTTGTTCCTCGGTCGCGGCATCAACTTTCCGATCGCGCTCGAAGGAGCATTGAAGCTGAAAGAAGTTTCCTACATTCATGCCGAAGGCTATGCCGCGGGGGAGATGAAACACGGCCCGATCGCGCTCATCGATAAGGACATGCCGGTGGTCGTATTGGCACCGAGGGACCGATTGTACGAAAAGACCGTGAGCAATCTGATGGAAGTGAAAGCCCGGCATGCGCCGGTCATCGCGTTCGTGGCGGAAGGTGAGCGGGAGTTGGGGAAGATCGCCGATGCGGTGTTCACAATTCCTGACACACATCCACTGCTCTCGCCGATTTTGTTTACGATTCCACTGCAGCTCTTGGCGTATCATATTGCCGTGCTGCGTGGTGCGGATGTGGATCAGCCACGGAACTTGGCCAAAAGCGTGACGGTCGAATAATAGGATGTTGAAAATGGCTTCCAGCGCCGTTCTCGGTCGTCCGTCTCCCTGCGACGTACCCTGAGGGTACGCCTCGGTTGCCGGACTCCCTGCGGCCTTGCCGGAAGACCATTTTGAACATCCTTGGAGAGAAGGAAGGGGAGAAAAGAGTGGAAATTACGCAGCAAGAAGTTGAGAAGGTCGCGAAGTTGGCGCGGCTGGAATTGACGGATATTGAGAAGGCGGCGTTTGCGAAACAGTTGAGCCAGATCCTCACGCATGTGGGGACATTGAAGCAGTACGACACCACAGGCGTCGAACCGACGGCGACGGTGCTGGGGCAAGTCAATGTGTTTCGGCCCGACATTGCGCGGACGTCCCTGTCCGTCGAGTGTGCGGTGGCCAACGCGCCGGAGTCGACCGATGGGTTCTTTGTGGTTCCCAAAATTATTGAAGATCGGCAACCCCTTTAAGCGAGGTTCGAATGTTCAGGCAGATGTTGCGGTCGAAGATTCATCGGGCCACGGTGACGGAGTCCTGTCTCGACTACGAAGGCAGTCTGACGATCGACGAGGATCTGATGGAAGCAGCGGGGATCTTGCCCTATGAGGCGATCGTCTGTTCCAATCTGAATAATGGCGAGCGCTTCATGACCTATGCGATGGCGGGCACACGCGGTGTGGGTGAGATTATTCTCAACGGGCCGACGGCGCGGAAAGGCGCGGTTCGCGATCAGATTATCATCTTCTGTTACGAGTATTACTCAGAAGAGGAAATCACACGGCATGCCCCCAAGATCATTCGAGTCAACGAGAAGAACCGGATTGTTGCCGGGAAGACGAAGCACTGATGTCGATTCATAAACTTTCGCTTTACGAGCTCCATAAGAAGTTCACCGCCGGCGAAGTCACGGCCACGGAGATCGTTCGCGCCTATGGATTGCGGATTGGCCAGGTGGAGCCCAAGGTGAAGGCCTACATCACACAGGCTAAAGACGCGGCAGTTGCACAGGCCGGCGCGCTCGATGCCTCCTTGAAAGGGTGGCGCAAGACGTCGCCGATGATGGGCATGCCACTGGCGATTAAAGACAATATCTGTACTGAGGGCGTACTCACCACCTGCGCGTCCCGTATGCTCGGGAATTTCGTTCCACCATACGATGCGACTGTGATTGCCAAGCTGCGCACGCAGGGGTATCTGCTCCTCGGGAAGACGAACCTCGATGAGTTCGCGATGGGTTCCTCAACAGAGAATTCCGCCATTGGGCCCAGCCGCAATCCATGGAATCTGCAGTGTGTGCCGGGTGGATCCAGCGGAGGCTCTGCTGCGGCTGTGGCGGCCGACGAATGTGCCGCGGCGTTGGGGTCTGATACCGGCGGGTCGATCCGTCAGCCTGCGGCGTTCTGTGGGGTGGTGGGTCTCAAGCCGACCTATGGGCGGGTCTCTCGGTACGGGTTGATCGCCTTTGCCTCCTCGCTCGATCAAATCGGGCCGATTACAAAAGATGTGACGGATGCCGCCTTCCTCCTCGGGGCCATTGCCGGTCACGATCCGTTGGATTCGACATCGGCTGATGTTCCGGTGCCGGACTATCTGAAGGCGCTCAAGAAGAAAGATCTCAAGAAGCTGAAGGTCGGTGTGCCGGTTGAGTTTTTTGCGGAGGGATTGGACCCTGAAGTGGAGCAGGCCGTGCGGGCTGCGATTGAAGAATTGCAAAGCTTGGGTGGGGAGATCAAGGAAATCCAGTTGCCGCGGACGGACGCGGCGGTGGCGACCTACTATGTGATTGCCACGGCCGAGGCCAGTTCGAATCTGGCCCGATACGATGGCGTGAAGTTCGGGCTTCGTGCCAAAGAGACCAAAGACCTGCTCGAGTTGTATATGAAGACGCGGCAGGAAGGCTTTGGACCGGAAGTGAAGCGTCGGATCATGCTGGGGACCTACGTCCTCAGTGCCGGCTATTACGACGCCTATTATGGCAAGGCGCAGGCGGTGCGAACATTGATTCGCCAAGACTTCGAGGCGGCGTTTCAGGATGTCGATCTCATCGTGACGCCTGTGACACCCACGCCGGCATTCAAACTCGGGGAGAAGGGCGATGACCCACTCCAGATGTACCTGTCGGATATTTTCACCATTTCGGTGAACCTTGCCGGTGTGCCGGCCATCGCGTTGCCCTGTGGATTCAGTCAGGGCGGACTTCCCATCGGGCTGCAGCTAATCGGTCGCCCCTTCGGAGAGGATACGCTCTTGCGAGCGGCCTATGCCTATGAACAGAGCACGCAATGGCGAACGAAGAAACCGGTAATACGGTGAGGGGTAAGGGAATACGGTGAAACGTGAGGCGTTAGGGGTAAGGCGAATTGGAAACAAGAAGCTTCATATCCCCTCACGCCTGACGCCTATCGCCTAACGGAGGAAGTATGACCATCGTTGAAATCGCTGCGATTCTTGTCGCGGTCGCGTTTGCGGTGTTGGTGGGCTATCTCGTGCCCGTATTGATTCAAGTGCGTAAGACTGTGGCGGAGTCCGAACAGCTTCTGGCTAAAATGAACAACGACCTGCCGCCGCTGATCGGCGAACTTCGGGCGATGAGTCACAAC
>JANYBU010000130.1 GCA_025360665.1 Nitrospira sp. | reverse complement strand
GCTCTGAAGGATGTTTCGCGCCAACCCCTTCACTTCTTCGAGGGTCCGTTTGGTGCTGTCGTAGTGGAGGAAGGTGATGACCGCCGCGATTCCGATCGCACTCACCAGAAACACCAGCAGAGTGACGACGATTAGATCGTGGCGCGACTGCCACAGCGCGGGGAACAATTCGGTCGGAACGGCCTTGCCCTGCGTGATTCCCTGAAGCAGCAGTTTCTCCTGCTCCAAACTAAAGAGCAAAATGACGGAGACGACCAAAGCCAGAATCAAGAGGACGGCCGTGATCAGCCTATATGGAATCCTTCTTAAAACGGTGGCTTCTGGAATAGGTCTAAACATCGCAGCGTCACATAGAAGGGTGCGAACGCGAACATGCTAACACGCAGAGTTGGGACTGTACACCTGGCACTCTAAGTACGAGGCACGGACTCGTTGTTCGAGTCCATCAGGAGCCCAAGCCTGGCGAGATCGCCACGGAAGTTGCTTCCAGCCAACCTTTACTTGATCGTTGTGGAGGCATGTGGTTCATTCAGGGGAATAACGGCAGGTTGTTGAATAACCATTGGGTATCCTCAAACGGCACAAGGACAAACTATCATCGAATGACCGGCACATATCTCTCTCACGAGATGTGTGGACACGAGGGTCCTCTCACATCTTCGGCTTCGCTGGATGGGCGGCCAATCCGCGCTTGCGTTTCAACCGGTCGCAGCACTCCTGACAGAGCTCCTGCAAAGTGAGGTCGTCAAAAAAGAGTGCCCTGGAGCGGCGGGCACACCGGTCACAATATTTCATCGCTTTTGCCCAGGCTTCGGTCGACGAACTGGGAGAATCTTTCATTCGTGGCGCCTCCTGTATTTGCCTCGGAAATCGGCTGATTCGTTGCTGGTTCATCCTTCCTTAGGCGCAATGCATCTCTTCGATGGCGGACCACTGTTCAATCGCTTCATCGAACCTGCCGCAGTGGATCTGCAGCATCGCTAATCGATGTCGAAACATGCGTTCATATTGTCTGAGTCGTTCTAAATGATTCCGAATGCGTCTGTGCGCGACCGGTCCGTTGATCCGCTCCAGCGTCTCGCCCCATCTTTGGGCACTGAATAGACGAAGACCGCTGGCGCACATAGCCAGCCCTTGTTCGATTGTCGCGATGGCCGGCTCGGCTTTCTGCGTGTATTCATAGATGGTGGCGAGGAACAGACAGCCTCGCAGCCAGAACGGATTGGCCTGCACTTCCTCTTCAAGGAGCATAATGGCTTCGGCCAGCTCACGTCGCCCAACCGCCTCCAAAGCTGCCTCGACGGCCTTTCCCAAAGCCGCGCTGGTGGATTCAGGAACAAGGATGTCGAGAACCCTACTCATTGCCCGTAATCGAGTCACCAGGTCGATATGCGTCCCTTCGTTGAGCATGAGCCCCCTCCCTCCCGACGGTCGACGAAGCAACGTTGATACCTTGAACGTGCGCTCATCGTGGGGCACTTCCGGCGCTGCTATGTCATTGAGTTCACGAAGAAACTAATCACAAAGAACACATCACCGTTATCGTGCGAACCTCTGCCTGGCCGACCACCGGCGACAACCTGCAAAAATTGCAGTGGACTCCCTAGCCAGTGCGATGAGAGAGGCGATGCCAACGCCGGTTTCTCGTGATCTGGCACGCTGAGACCTGTCGGCGGGCGGAGCGGTGCCATCTCAGGCGGATCGTTTCTCTCCACATGTGAGCTATCTGATCGTTCGGGCACCTCTTGAGAATTCGCAGGCATTCCTCAATCGCTTGCTCATCCTTCCCATTGGCCGCGAGCAGAAAGAGGAGGTAATAGGAGAGTTCAAGGCTGCGGGGTTGGCGAGCGATGAGCCAGCGGAGGGTTGCCACTTCCTCCGCAATCCGGGATTCATAAGACGGATTGAACTGGAGAACATGTGTGTGAAGTCTAGCCACGTCTCACGCCGTTTCGTCCTCGCGTAGTAAAGACCACGCCTGTAGCCGTTGCACACATTCCCGACACTGCTCGCAGAGCAAGAGCATACTCAGTTGGTCAAAAACGAGTCGGGGTTTGGAGTGGCCACATCGTTCACAGAGATGATCAGGAGGCTCTATGTCTATTCGTTCACGATCGCTCATCACAGGATTCCTTTGTTCGTGCCCCCTTGTGTCAATTCGTTTATCGTCCCTCGTGCGACCCTTCTCCTGCTCCATGACCCCGTTTGTTCGCCTCGTGGAAGCGGTTTGGCGCACTGTGAGCAATACACTCGCAACTCGCATGCCCTGTCATTTCGACCTTGCGATATTGTGGATTTGCCAGAGGTTCGAGAAAAGAGCGTCTCTTCTTTACGTTGCACGATCACTCGTCTCTTAGTGATGCGTGCAAACTTTGCAGACCTTGAAATCTCTGCGAGGCTACGCTGAGGAGACGCGTTGGGATGAACAACAGAATTGCAAGAGACAGCTCACTCGCTGCCGTGAGGAAATTGCACAAGATGGTGGAGTCCGGAAGGCGTACTGACTAGCTTTGGAAAACTGCTCCTGAAAACCCCTGTTCAGTAACCCAACCGCCTGCGCTCAGCGCAGTTCACAGCTTTATTCCTGCCAACGAAAACGCGGGGGCGGTAGCATCGCTCCCCGCGATGCGATCGAAGACGGCGGATCAAGCGACGCTTGGTAGTGGCGCTGGCTCGCGCGTCTCGTATGGCAGCACAGCGGTTTCGTCACGGCCTTCATCAATCATGGGGGCTCGATCGCTCAGAAAAACGGATGGGGGGATGTGCCGAACGGTAACGACTTGGTATCTTCGCCTGCGTGGCCGCGAATGCGCCAGGTTCCGTCCTCATAGACCACGTGGTGAATTTCGTAGAACCAGCTGTCGATGAACACCCGCTTTCCGGTTTCTTTCGACAGGCCCCACAAGCTGCCGGTACAGGAAATATCTGCGGTGGGCTGCTTGGCCGATCCTCCAACATGAATGCGTGAAAACGTGTGGGTGCTGGCCAGGTTGTCATAGCCCGCAAACATCTCCTCCCAAATCTTTCTGAGATCACTCTTCGACAACCCGTGGTAGCGATACTGCTCTGAGTACAGCGACATCAAGCCGTCCAAATCACGGGCGTGGAGTGCGTCCTCCGCCCTGTTGAAGGCAGCCAGAATTTCGCTTACATCCTTGTCGCTACCCTTGACCTCGGCCCATCGGTCTACATAGATCTTGCCTGCGTCTGGCAGGGCGGGCAGACTACAGCCTGCGAGGAACATCACGATCGCGACCAAGACCATACGTTTCCCGAAGACTCTTATCCCGTTCATCCCTAATCCTTTATCAGATTCTGAGCATCGAGGCCATCACACAGCCTCTCATGGTTCCGCACGAGAGGCGAGCCAATGAGGACCGCCGCGTCTCGTCTCGTTCTATTTATCCCCATCCCCGGTTACCGACCGCACTGTTCACCTTCGCAACCGCCCATGCCGCCCATGCCGCCGCCTGGTCCCATCATGGGTCCCATGTCTTCTCCATGCCCCATCATGCCTGGTCCATGCTCGCCGGCGAAGCTGCGCTCATACTGGATGATGCTCCAGATCTCTTCGTCCGTCAGTTGCCCGCCAAATCCAACCATGCTGGTACCGACCGATCCGTTCTTGATCACCCAGAAGATTTCGCCTTCTGTGCGATGGCGCCAGAATCCATGGTGCTGGAAATTGCGGGGCGATGGATTCAACTGGACGGCCACCGGCCCATTGCCGTCCCCGTCTTTCCCATGACAGTTGAAGCAGGTCCCCTTACCGTGATAGAGCGCTTTGCCCTGCTCGACGATCTCCGGGGAACTCGGCAAGGGGCTCGTCAGTGCGCGCGCTTCGGCCAGCTTGTCGGCCGGCACCCGCGGCTGCATCATGTGCCGTTCGGCGGCCCCGGCGGGGATGGCAAGTGAGACCACTACGACTAGTAATGGGAACATACTCGTCTTCATCACCTTACTCCTTTGATCGGCTGTTGCGGAGAGTCGAACCAGCAATGTGTATTGTGTCGAGCGCCAGACAGGCGAGAAGGACGGCGTCAGTCCTCCTCGCACAGACACAGATTACTGGTCAATCCTGGATTCGATATCGACTCCAAGGCCGATCCAAGCCCGCAGCAGATCGTGTCGCGTGATCGAATAGGTCACCCTCCCATTCACTTTGACCGGCAGGTTGAGAAGCCGCTTCTCTTCCATCAGCTTCACGGCATCCTCGATGCTGGTGCCATCGGTCACGAAAATGCGGTCCTTGACCATGATCTGCTCCGCCGTAAGTAGGTTGAGATCTTTGCCCGCTTCAAGTGCCCGGAGCACATCGAATTCACTGATGAAACCGATGAACTCTCCACCATCATCCAGCACCGGCGCACCTGGTGTATGCGTCGACAATAATTCCACCGCCACCCCCATGGCATTTTGTGTGCGACTGAACAACAGACTGTTCGTCACGTGAACTTGGCCGACTGTCTTCAGTCCTCCTGCAGGAACCCCAGGCATCGTTCGGGTAGGCATATCACTTCTCCTTTGTGGTTAGCGCGTTCTAGCTGACTGAATCCTTGGCAATCGCTCCTCACGCCCTCCTCGGTTCCCCAGGCACATCTTCCGCCGGCGGATCGGGAGGGTTCGCATCCTTACCGCTGTCTTAAAGTCGCTCTTCTCTTACGTATGAGACAGTCGCTTCATAATGGATTCGTCGATCGCATACATTTCTGCGCTCAGACGACTTCCACCATCATCGTCAACAAAAAGAGCATGGACTTTCTCATTCATTCCCCTGGCTCCCACTGTCATTCCCAGTGATGAACCGTCCGCTTCTCCGTTGTTCGGCGCTGATCATTCATCCACTGATGGGAGACTGCGCCATCCTGAGGCCGGGTTGATGCCCTAATGTTGGTGCTCAGCTGCCTGCTCTTTCCCAACTCCTCCACCTTTCCCATGCCCCCCGCCTTTCATCATCCCACCCATTCCACCGGTATGCTGACCCTCTCCACCCATCATCTTTTCCATCATTCCTTCACACTGTGCATGTTTTTTCTCGCGCTGTTCAGGAGTCAAGATCGCCATCGCGTCGCGGCTCGACTTGATCGCCGTGAACAGAATGCCACCTTCCGCCTTCTTGAGTTGGTCCACCTTGGCCTGAATCGCTGACGAGTCAGAATGCTCATCCTCGACTAACGCATGCAACTCGAGTGTTGCCACTTTGATGTCGGCCTCCGCTCTAGCTTGCGCGCGACTCAGGTCTAGCTGCATGATTTTCAGCTTGCCGATCTGCTCCGATGTGAGACCGAGCTCCTTCCCCTGTTTAAGGAGATGCTTCAGGTCATGGCTGCCATGTTCGTCCTCCTTGCTCTGATCGTGGCCTTCATGCATTTTACTCATGTGGCTACTCATCATTCCTCCATGTTCTGCGTCCGCTCGAACAGTTTGGACGTTAGCACTGAGCAGTGCCACTGATCCCCATACGAGGATGGCTGCATATCGAGAAGCATTCATCATGACTGGTTCCTCCTTCATTCTTCATTCGTTGTATCTTGGATTGACTTCGCCCTTTATCGCGTTCGGACTCGTCCCTCTTCCTTATCTTTATCTTCAGACAAGTTCATAACGCCTGGTGCACAACAGCCCAATGGAAAATGGACCATGATCGGATGAATCGGATGCATGGAGTCTTTCTGTAGCCTGTTACAGATCCAGCTCCACCATCTTGCGGTGGAATCGAGTGATCACGTTGGGATCCGGCGCCAGGCGGATCGGGGCGTCCTCTTTGCCTTTGTACGGCAACAAATTCAGCATGAACCGCAGGCTTTCCAATCGCGCCGCCTGCTTGTCGTTGGCCTTGACGATAATCCAGGGGCTGAATGTCGTGTGCGTCTTGCTGAACATCTCCTCTTTGTAGCGGGTATAGGAGTCCCACAGCTCTTGCGCCTTCTCATCGACCGGACTCAGCTTCCATTGCTTGAGTGGATCCTGCCGGCGCTCTTCGAACCGCTTTGCCTGCGCTTCCTTCGAGATCGAGAACCAAAACTTGATGATGGTCACGCCATCTTCGTAGAGCATATGTTCGAATTCCGGAACCTGCTGCAGAAACCGCTGATGTTCCTTCTTGTTGCAGAATCCCATCACCGGCTCAACCACCGCGCGGTTGTACCAGCTGCGGTCGAAGAACACGATCTCGCCCTTGTTGGGCAGCTGGCGGATATAGCGTTGAAAATACCATTGGCCCCGTTCTTCATCCGACGGTTTGGGCAGCGCAACCACCCGCATAGCACGAGGATTCAAGTGCTCGGTGAACCGGCGGATCGTGCCTCCCTTCCCGGCCGCATCGCGTCCTTCAACCAGAATCGCGATCCGTTCTCCGTTGCTCTGAACCCACCGTTGGAGCCGGACCAATTCAACTTGTAATTGCCGCAACTCTTGCTCGTACAGCAGCGTCTTGCGCACCTCTTCGATATCGACGGCTTTGTTCTCGAGCAGCTGAATGAAACCCTTTCTCGTATTGATCCTTCGGAGATCATCCTCGGTCAAGGTGCAGCCCGGTTCGCCGATACGTCCTAGCCCCTGTCCGACAGATCCACTGCGTGACAGTCGGTAGCCGTCCCCTTCCCGCGGCACCACCGTCGGGATCGTCTCCAGTTCATTGACATCGAGACGCCCCTCCTTTTCGACGGACTCGTCGATATCCGCCTCATCCCGCCGACCCCCTCGGCCTTTTGACTTCCCGGTCGATTCGCCATCGGCTGCCATACAGAGATTCCTTCCTTTGGTGCGGAATCAGAATGCCACGTTGCGGTCACGTTCGGCGACGGCCTTGATGTAGTCCGGCATGCCCTTGATCGTCGCGCCCGCGACGAGATCCCCGGCGCCGATCTGCCGCGCCACGGCGCAGGCCCCGCAGACCCAGATGGGAATATTCGCGGCTTGCACAGCTGCCAGCAAATCTTTCAGC